>JAFZOC010000139.1 GCA_017550765.1 Oscillospiraceae bacterium | reverse complement strand
GCGGATTAGGCCACTGTCCGCGTACGCGCGGACAAAATCATCGATCGGCGTGGTGATCATGCCTCACCGCCGCCGGACAGGCGCACCGCCTCCAGCCAGATCGCGCACTCCATACGCTTGCGGAAGAGCTCGCAGCCGGCCTCGTATACGCCGGTGATGGAGCCGGTGGCGTGGTAGGCGTTGGCCGCGCAGCCGCCGGAGCAGTAGAGCCTGGCCCAGCACGTGCGGCATTCGGGCTTGGCATAGACGTTGCAGGCGGCGAAATCGCGCTGGACCTCTTCGTTGCCGAGGCCGTGCCAGATGTCGCCCAGTTTGAAGCGCTCTTCGCCCACGAACTGATGGCAGGGGTACAGGTCGCCCCAGGGGGTCACGGCCATATACTCCGTGCCGGAGCCGCAGCCGGAGATGCGTTTGTAGATGCAGGGGCCTCCCGCCAGGTCGATCATGTAGTGGTAGAAGGTGAACGGCCTGCCCTCGCGCCGCCGCTGATCCATCAGCAGGGCCAGCTCCTCGTACTGGCCCTTGACGATCTCGATGTCTTCCGGCATGAGGGCGGAGGGGTCCTCCGGCGCGCAGACCACCGGCTCCATGCTCAGCTCTGTGAAGCCCAGGTCCAGCATCTGCCGGATATCCTGCAGGAAGTCAGGGTTGGCGTGGGTGAAAGTGCCGCGCATGTAGTAGTTCTTTCCGCCGCGGGCGGCCACCAGCTTCTGGAACTTGGGCACGATCCGCTCCCAGCTGCCGTTCCCTGCATAGTCCACCCGGAAACGGTCGTGGATCTCCTTGCGGCCATCCAGACTGAGCACCACGTTGCTCATCTCTCTGTTGCAGAAGTCGATGACTTCGTCGTCGATCAGCATCCCGTTGGTGGTGAGCGTGAAGCGGAAATGCTTTCCCGCCTCCGTCTCCCGGGCGCGGGCGTAGGCCACCAGGTCCTTGACCACGTCCCAGTTCATCAGCGGCTCGCCGCCGAAGAAGTCCACTTCCAGGTTGTGCCGCGTGCCGGAATGCTCGATCAGGAAGTCCAGGGCCCGCTTGCCGACCTCCGGGCTCATGAGAGCCCGCTCGCCGTGGTACTTGCCCTGGCTGGCGAAGCAGTAGGCGCAGTTCAGGTTGCAGGTATGGGCCACATGCAGGCACAGCGCCTTGATGACGCCGGCGCTCTTCTCCTTGAACCTGCCCGCCATGGGGGCGTAGTCGTCCGGCGTGAAGAGCTGCCCGTCGGCCTTGAGGGCCGCGACCTGCCCGTAGCAGCGCAAGATCTCCTCCTCGGTGTAGGCGGGATCGTCCCGGTGCTTTTCCAGCAGTTCCGTGACGATGCTCTCCCGGTCCGCCTGCTCGAAGCGGGAGATGACGTCGAAGGCCAGCTCGTCCACCGCGTGGACCGCGCCGGAGCAGATATCCAGCACGATGTTATAGCCGCCGAGCTTATACGCATGGATCATGACAGTTCACCTCAAAACGCTGTTTCCAAGAAAAATGCCGCCATGTCCCATGGCGGCATTCGAGTTTTTCCCGATCACTCTTCGGTGTTCTCACACTTCTGATTGGCGATACCGCAGCTGGTCTTGCAGGCGGACTGGCAAGAGGTCTGGCACTCGCCGCAGCCGCCGTTCACAGCGCTCTCGCAGAGATCGCGGGTCTTCAGGGTAAGGATGTGTTCCATTGTATAGTCCTCCAGGTCGAGTTTTCAGATACTATCCTTTTATACCACGCATCGACGCGCAAGTCAAGCGCGACAGGACCAAAACGAGCTCCGCACGCTGTCCGAACGAACGAGGTGGACGTCGTCGGCGAGCTCCCGGAAAGGCTCACGCTCCCGTTTTGGCGGATCGCTCGACGTCAGTCGCCGAAGTGCATCAGATTCAGCCCGATCGTATCGTCAAAGCGGCGTTCGACCGTGCCGTCGATCAAACTGAGGACCAGCTCCGCGGTGGCGCTCACCACCGCGCTGTTCAGATGCCCGCCGAAGACCGCGCCGCACTCGTTCCCGGCGCTCATATGCAGATGCGGATAGAACGCGCCGTCCTTCGTCGTGATCGTCCCGGTCAGGGAGACGATCTCGAATGCGCCGGTAAAGCGCCTGGACAGATACTGCTTTTCGACCGTCTTGTACACGCCGACGGTGAACGCGTTGACCGCGCCCAGCCCGGAGACAGACGCGAGCCGGATCTCTTCCTTTCCCGCGACGACGGCCAGCTGTTCCAGAAGCTCCTCACCGGGGTCCATGCGGACGATCACATGAGAGCCAAAGCATTCGTATTCCATCGTACACCCTCCTTACATCCACTCGCTCGGGTCGCGCCAGCCGCGTTCGCCCAGAACCTTGTCCAGCGGCATGGCTGCGATCTGCTCTTTTGTCAGACCGGGATCCATCATCCGCGCCCAGCCGCTCTCAATCGGCTTTCCGGAGACCGCGTCGGAGGGCCGCATCAGATTCAAAAGCGGCTCGCCGGCCTCGAAGCGCCGGGCGTTCTCGCGGATGATGGCGATGGTGGCTGCCTGCCGGTCGGGCACCTGCGGGGTGCAGTGGGGCGTGATATACACCGTGGGCATGTGCCACAAGGGCGAATCCGGCGAGAGAGGCTGCTCCTCGAACACGTCCAGCCCCGCGCCGGAGAGCGTACCGTTCTCCAGCGCCTCGATCAGATCCTCCGTGCAGACCAGACCGCCGCGCGCCATGTTGACCAGAAAGGCGCCGGGCTTGACCTGCCGGAGGCTTTCCTTGTTGATCATGTGATACGTCTCGTCCGTCAGCGCGACGGTGAGGATGATGTGATCGGACTGCCACAGCAGCGGCTCGATGCTGTCGCCGTCCCTGCCGCAGAGCTTCTGCCCGATGTAGTCCAGGCCCTGGATGGGCGAGCGGTTCCAGGCGACGATCCTCATGCCCAGGGCGTGCAGGCGCGCGGCCAGCTCCCGGCCGTTGTGGCCCATGCCGATGATGCCGGCGGTGCGGCCGAACAGGCCGCGCCAGCTCCCGGAGCCCTCCACGCCCCACTGCCCTTTATCTTGGGCGGCCAGCAGTTCTTTGGTATGATAGCAGCTCTGGAGCATGAAATAGATCGCGTGCTCGGCCAGCACCGGGGCGCTGCGCCCGGCAGCGCCGGTCACGGGGATGCCGCGGGCAAAGACCTCGGGCCGGGCGGAGCCGTTGAGCCCCGCGTGGTCGCACTGGATCCATTTCAGGCTGTTCTCGCCCAGCAGACAGGGGTCGACGTCGCCCATGACGATCGCCACGTCCGCGTCCTTCACTTCCGCGGCCAAGCGCTCTTTATCATAGAAGTCCACGTAGACGAACTGCGCATCCGGGAAGACACGGCGCAGTTCGCGCATATTCTGCTTGTTGTACCATACGGTCGTGACGACCTTGCTGATCTTCGGCATAGGAGGGGCCTCCTTTGTTTTCTGCCTGCAGTATGACACAGCGCAGACGCCTTGCATAGACGAAAATTTGCTTTTTATTCCTCAAATTAGCTTTCTGGCACAGGATAACAAATTTGAGAACGTGCAGACGAATTTCGAGATTTACAAGGCCGTCCTGTTCCCATAGGATACGATCAGAAAACGACGGAGGAGGCCGCACGATGGAAAGCTGGTGGAAGCGCTGGCCCTGGCGTGTGATCCAAGCGAATTTTCGGGAGATCGACACGCTGGATCTCGATGAGGACCGCTTTCTGGCGGAGCTGCAGGACTTTTCCTGCAACGTCGTCATGCTCAACGCCGCGGGACTGATCGCGAGCTACGATACGAAGCTGGCCGAGCATACGAAGAGCGCGTATCTCGACGGCTTCGATCTCAGGCGTCTGGTGGAGCGCTGCCACGGAGCCGGGATCCGAGTCATCGCCCGCACGGACTTTTCCAAGATCCCCCGCGCGGTGTTCGAGCGGCATCCCGACTGGGCCTATCGTCACGCGGACGGCAGCGAGCTGGACTACAACGGCTATGTGCAGACCTGCCTCTCCGGCGGGTATCAGGGCGGCTATATGGACGAGATCTTGAAAGAGATGCTCTCCGAGATCCCCTTTGACGGGATCTACTGCAACATGAGCACGGCCACCGGCGTGATCGTCGATCACAGCTTGAAGCGCCACGGCCCCTGTCACTGCGCGGCCTGCCGCAGGGCATTCATGGAAAAGTTCGGCATGGAGATCCCCGCCGAGCTGAAAAGGACGGACAGGGCCAGCCTGGTCTATCTCCGCTTCCAGCAGGAGCTGGCGGCGGCGCAGAAGCAGCGGATCGTGGCGCTGCTGCGGCAGATCGACCCGGAACTCGCCTACTGCTCGGTGGACTACGTGCGGCAGGAGGCCAATTCCGAATTCGGGCGCGAGCTGCCCCACTGGCAGTATCAGGCCTCGTCCAATGCCCGGGCGATCCGCGGCATGGGGCAGGAGGCCGACGTGGCCGACGTGGACTTCATGGGCTTTGCCTACCGCCACGTGGCGGTCAGCCCCGCCCTGCAGGAGCTGCGGCTGTGGCAGACGCTGGCGGATCTCGGCGGCCTGGACTACTACGTGATGGGACGGCTCTACGACAAGGAGGACCGCTCGGCCTTCGAGCGGGTGAAAAAGGTCTTCCGCTACGCCGCCGAACACGAGGCGCTGTGCTATGGCGTCGAGTCCGTCGCCGACACGCTGCTGGTGCGCGATTCCTATGTGATCCCCGATGCGGAGGAGCGCGGCTGGGTCCGCGCCCTGACCGAGCTGCATATCCTCTTTGACGAGACGCTCGCCGGCGGTCTCGGCAAAAAAGACTTGCAGAGATACAAGACGATCGTCCTGCCGGATAAGGCGCGGCTCGCCCCGCCGGTACTGGATGAGCTGGACGCCTGGGTGCGGCAGGGCGGCTGTCTGCTGGGCAGCGGCCAGCTCGCCAGGCTGGACTGTTTCGGCGTCATCGGCGAGAGCCGGAAAAACAGCGACGCCCTCGGCGCGACGCTTCGACTGCCCGAGGCGGGCAGACCGCTCTTCATGGTCGGCAATGCCTATTGGGAGCGGGACTACGAGGACGGCGTGGAAAAGCTCGGCGCCTATTGCGCTCCGGAGCGCTTCGGCCCGCCGGAGCTGTGCTATCCCACCGAAGCGCCGACAGCGTATCCTGCCGCGACGCGCAAGGCCCACGGCGCGGGCCGGGGCGTCACGATCCCCTGGTACCCGGCCACGAACTATTACACCGACGGCTTCGACAACTGGCTGATCTTTCTGCGGTACGTCCTCTGTTCGCTCTGCGGCTGTCAGCCGGTGTCGGAGAGCCTCAGCCCGATGGTGGAGGTCACCCGCGGCCGCAAGGGCGATCTCGAAGTCATCCATCTCGTCAACGCCAGCGGACACTTCGGCAACAGCTTCTTCGACCCGGCGACCCTCTGCGACCAGACGGTGACGATCCCCTGGAGCAGAGAGACAGCGTCCTGCGAGAACTTGGACGAGCCCGGCGATCTGAGATATAGCCTGATAGACGGCGAGCTGACCATCACGATCCCGCGCCTCGGCGCCCACGCCTGCGTCGTGATCCGATAACAAAACGCCCCCCCTTGCGATCGGCACGTACGATCGCAAGGGGGGCGTTTCGTTTATCAGGCGGTGACGATCTCACCGCCGAGGACCGTCAGCTGCGGGACGAGGAGCTGCTCGCAGCGCAGCGCCTCGCCGCGATGGTCCAGCTGCTCCCAGCGCCGGTCTTCCAGCCTGAGGACCGCAAGGTCCGCGCGGGCGCCGGGCCGCAGCGTGCCGATCTGTCCCTCGAGCCCCATGAGCCGGGCCGGGATCTCCGTGCAGCGGCGCAGGATCTCCGGCAGGCTGAGGCCGAGGGCGAGGTACTTGGAGAGGATCCGCGGCAGGCTCCCCACATGGGGCGAGGGGCCGATCGTCATGGCTGTCAGGTCCGTGCTGATGATGTCCGGCAGAAAGCCCGCGGCGAGCGCTTTTTTGGCGACCGCAAGGCTGAAATTGCTCTTGCCGTTGGCCGCGTCGAACAGGACGCCCCGCTCGCGCGCCCGCAGGACGCCCGCTTCGATCGCGCCGCCCTTCGTCACGATGGGGTCCCCCACGCCCTGATAGCAATGACAGAAGATATCGCCCGGACGCAGGCAGTCCGCCAGCTCCCCGGCCGGGACGGGAGGATCGGTCGTGTGCACGCAGACGCGAAGCGGCAGGCCGAGGCGCTTTTCCAGTTCGTCCGCAGCCGCCACACAGCGCCGGAGCGCATCCGCGCCGCTGCCCTCCGGCACGATGCCGCGGGAGAGGCGTATCTTCAGCCCAAGGATCTCATCCCGGTGGGCGTCGATCGTGCGCGCCAGATCGTCGATGCGGCAGAGCGCCGGGCTGTAGTCCTCCACTGCGCCGCCTCCGAGCTGGCCAAAGGGGTAAAAGTTGAGGAAGCTCCTGATCTGGATGCGCGACTGCCTGACTATGTCGGAAAAGCGCTCGTAGTTCGCGCTGCCTGCGCTGCCCGCGTCGACCGCCGCGGTGGTCCCCTGGGCGATCAGCAGATCCGGGTCGATGGAGATGCCGCTGACGCCGCAAAACAGGTGCGCGTGGAAGTCGATCAGCCCCGGACAGACGATGCAGCCCGCGATGTCGACGATCTGCGCGGCGTCATCGGCCTCGACGATCCGATCGCCGCGGATCGCCACGTCACGGATCTCGTCGGTCCCGGCAGAAGGGTCGATCACGCGCCCGCCGCGGAGGAGATAGTCAGCTTTCATGTTTTGGCTCCTTATGCAGTTCTGGTTCCTTATGCAAAATAGAACGCCGCCCAGAGCGGGATCGTCACGATGGACAGGGCCGTGGACAGGAAGATCAGCTTGGCCGAGAGGGCCCTGTTCCCGCCGTAGATCGTGCAGAGCATGGTGGAATTGGTGGCGGCGGGCATCGAGGCCATCAGGATCAGCACGCCCTTGAGGATCGGATCGACCGGCAGGAACGAGAGCAGCAGCGCCGTCAGCGCACCGAGGCCGACGAGCCGCAGCGCAACAAAGGGGATCGCCCGCCACTCGGTGAAGATCTCCTTGAAGGGCACGCTCCCCAGGGCCGAACCGATCACCAGCATGGCGCAGGGGGAGGTGGCCTGCCCGATGAAGCTGCAGCCGTCCAGGATCACCGCCGGGACCGGCACGCGCAGCAGATAGAGCGTCGCCGCGGCGACGCCCGCCAAGAAAGCGGGATCGAGGATCCTTTTCAGCGGGAGCTTTCCCGCCAGCAGCCAGATGCCCAGCGAGAAGCAAAGCAAGTTGTAGGGGATGTTCAGGAGCGAGGCGTAGAAAGCTGCGTTCCCGCCAAGAATGGCGGCGCAGACCGGGATGCCGATATAGGTGACGTTGCCGCACATGGTCTCAAAGAGATAGACGCCCCGGTCGTCTTTCGGCGCTTTCAGCAGCGGCACGACCAGCAGGGCGACGAGCCCGCTCATCAGGAACATCCCGAAGGACAGGCCGAGGGCCAGGAACACGCCCCGGGGATCGACCCCGTCGCCGGATCTGAGGATGGCGCTGAAGAGATAGAAGGGCAGGATGATCTTGACCACGATGTTCGACACCGTGGCCGTAGCCTCCTCGGTGAGCACCTTCGCCTTGCGGCAGACGAAGCCCGCGAGGATGCCGATAAAGATGATGGCGATCTGATGCAGAGCGGCGGACATGGCGACCCCTCCCGTTGTTTTCACATGTATTGTATGGCAAATGTCGAGCAAGAAAAGTTTCAAATTCGCTTTTTTGTTCTCAAGATCGCCACGATCGAAACAAGATATAATATGAGGACAAGAAAACGAATTGCAGGATACACAAGCAAAAAAAGCCATGCTATGGTGAGACCGACCCGGACCCGGAGATCAGAAGGAGGATGACAATGAGCACCGAAAAGACAAAGAAAGGTCTGCTCAGCGGCTGGTTCGATCGGCCGTTCTGGGACACCCGCATCAGATCCGCGAACGTGCACGGCAAGGAACGCTGGCTGGGCTATGTGTTCGGCCCCTTCGGCGTGATGCTGCTGCAGTCCATCGTCAACAGCTATTTCAACAAGTACCTGACCGATACCCTGGGCTTCACGGTCACCCGCGGCATGTGGATCGCCGGCTTTATGGTCGTCTTCCCGGTGCTCTCGAAGCTCCTCGACGCCATCACCAACGTGATCATGGCGAAGATCCTGGACAAGACCGCCTGCCGTCAGGGCAAGCTCCGGCCCTGGTTCATCCTGTCGCTCCCGATCACCGTGGCCAGCATCATCATGATGTTCGCCATCCCGGACATGAGCGCCAAAGCGCAGGCCGTCTGGGTCGTCATCTCCTATAACCTGTTCTACTCCGTCGGCTACACCATGTGGTACATGGCCTACGAACTGTCCGCCGCGCTCTCGACCCGCAACGTCAAGCAGCGCTCCGGCAACTCCATCGCCGGCCAGATCACCAAGAACATCGGTACCGGCATCATCTCCATCCTGTTCCCGACGATCCTGTCTGTCATCTCCCACAGCGTCGGCGGAGACAAGCAGGGCTATCTCGTGGCCCTCTCCGTCATGTGCGCCATTGCGGTGCCGCTGACCTTCGTACAGTACTTCTACACCCGTGAGCGCATCACCGAGGAGCGCCGCGCCACCGAGATCGACGGCGAGCATCCCCAGATCCGCGAAGCCAGCTTCGGCACGCAGTTCAAGGCCTGCGTGAAGGACAAGTACTGGATCATGTTCATCGTCCTGATCTTCATCTATCAGGTGCTCAACGCCCTCAAGGGCGTCTCCCAGATCTACTACGCCGGCTGGGTCGTGAACGGCAACGCCTACGGCCAGGCCGCGGCCATCCAGGCCAAATTCACCATGATCGCCATGGCGCCCATGGGCCCGATGCTCTTCGTGGTCGTGCCGCTCATCAAGAAGTTCGGCCGCAGCAAGATGATCATCATCGGCGCCGCCATCGCCCTTGTCGGCGCGATCGTCGCCTACTTCGGCGCGGGCAGGACGGCTCCTGTTTACGCCGGCACGGGTCTGAGCGGCATCGGCGCGATGTTCTACGTCTACACGATGATGAGCTTCACCGGCGACGCGATCGACCATGTGGAATACTCCCAGGGCATCCGCGTCGAGGGCCTGACCGCCGCGCTGGTGGGCTTCATGCACTCGCTGGCCAACGGCATCGGCCAGGGCCTGTTCAACCTCGGTCTGATGCTCTCCAAGTACGCGACCCCCGAGCAGATCGGCCGGATCGAGCAGAAGGGCAAGCTGATCGAGCTCTACGCCGACCAGCCCGCCGCCGCGACGAACTGGATCAACTTCTCCTATCAGGGCGCCATCGGCCTGACCGCGCTGCTGTTCCTGGTGCTGTTCGTCTTCTTCTTCGACATCGACAAGCGCATGCCGGAGGTGACCCACGCGCTGGTGGAGCGCAAGCGCGCGGAGTGCGAGGCCAAGGGCATCCCCTACGTCTCCCACGAGGAGCAGATGAAGGCCGAGATCGCCCAGCAGCAGAAGGAGGCGGAGGAAGCCCGCGTCCGGGAGCTGAAAGAGCTCTGCGAGAAGAAGGGGCTCGACTTCGAGACCGAGAACCAGAAATATCTGGACAAAAAGGCCAAAAGGGACGCAAAGAAAGCGGCCAGAAAAGCAAAACTGAAGAAGTAAGATCATAGAGATCGGGAGCGTGAGGAACAGCGCTCCCGATCCGGCTCTTGTCGAAAAGCCCCGCAGAGTTCGCACCCGCAGGAGCGAAGCGATGGTATCCGTTTTGCCGTAGCTCCGCCGCGGCAAAACGGCCTGAGGCGAGGGGAACGAGCCCTTGCGCCGACCAAACACAGCGGATCTCCCGTCCGCTGTGTGCGATAAGCGCGAGAAAACTCAACGGAGAGCCCGGCGCAGCTGGTCTCCGCTGAAGGGGATCTACATATGCCTGTTCTGTTCCCGGAAGGCCGCGGGCGGCATCCCGGCGATCGCCTTGAAGGTCTCGGAAAAGAAGCTGCGCGAGCCGAAATTGAGCTTGTCGCAGATGTCCTGGATGCTCATGTCCGTGGCGATCAGCAGCGTCTTGGCCCGTTCTACCTTGACCCGCTTGATATAGTCGTTGATGCTGGTCCCGGTCTCGGCCTTGAACTTGCGGGAGAGGTAGTAGTCCACATAGCCGACGCGCTTCGCGATCTCCGAGAGCGTCAGCTTCTCTTCGGCGTGCAGCTCGATGTAATCGCAGCAGCTCTGGATCGGCTTGGAGAGGCCCGGATCGACGTGTCCCTTATGAACGAGCTGGATGAAGTCCTCATACATCGTGTGCCCGATATAGGTGGCGTCGGAGATGCTCTTGCAGTCCATCACATCTTGGATATAGGAATCGCCCCGGGAATAGGCGATCTCCGGCGAAAGGCCGCCCTCGATCGCGGCGCGGGTGCACAGCGTGATGAACACGACCTGGCTGAGCTTTACCTGCTGCAGGGGATCGCCGGTGTTCACCGCGACGCCGCGACTGACGGTGGACGCGCGGCTCAAGGCTTCCTTGTAGTTCAGATCGCCCTCGCTGACCATGCGCAGGAGGGCCTGTTCGGCCATGTAGGTCTTCATGCGGTCTTTCTTCTGATACTCCTGCCCCTGCAGCTTCCCGGCGGCCGGCGTCGCGTGGAAGGTGATGTCCGAGTTGGCTAGCTTCTGGCCGGTCACGCAGTAGTGCAGCATCAGCACGTGCCGGAAAAAGTCGATCCCGGAGGTCACGGGGATGCGCTCGAGGATACGCATGAATTTCGGCCGCCAGCGGGGCGGCATCACGGAATTGCCGATGGCCTTGTGGATCGCCTCGTAGCTCAGCTCCGAGCTCGCTACCGGGCCGAAGACGTGGATGCGCGCTAGAGCGTCCTCCTCGTATTCAAAGGCGCAGCCCCACATGAGCCCCAGCGGGATCGAAAAGACCACCGGCTCGCGCTGCGCCCTGGCATAGTCCAGCATCTGTGTCAGATAGCCCATGTTGGAAAACACGTTGTGCAGCACCAGATCGGGGCAGTTCGTATCCTGGATCTCGCCCTTCGGGTCGTAGACCCAGCGGTACATGCTCCCCGTGCAGGAGAGCAGCTCGCACAGACAGTCGACCCGGTCGGCGACCGGCAGTTCCGTCAGCGTCATGAAAGGTCCCTCCTCTATCGAGATATCAAAGATCCGTCTTTTTGTATCTGGATCATATTTTATCATAAGGATAGCAAATTTCAAGACAAACGAGCGAGATCAAAGATATACGAACAGTCGGCGTCCGGCTATAATAGGGCCATTAAGAAAAGAAAAAGGAGAGCAGTCCTATGAAGATCGGTTTTATCGGTATGGGGATCATGGGCAAGCCCATGGCCATCAATCTCGTCAAAGCGGGCTATGACGTGACGGTCTCCAACCGCAATATGCAAAAGTGCGAGCCCGTCGTCGCTGCCGGCGCGAAGGCCGGGAGCTATCGCGAAGTCGCCGAGAACTGCGACGTGGTCATCACGATGCTCCCCAACGGCCCGCAGGTCAAGTCCGTCATGCTGGGCGAGGACGGCGTGGCCGCCCATATGAAGAAGGGCAGCACCTTCATCGACATGAGCTCCATCGACCCCATGGCCTCCAGGGAACTGTGTGAAGAGGTCGCCAGGTACGGCGTCGATATGCTGGACGCCCCGGTCTCCGGCGGCGAGCCCAAAGCCGTCGACGGCACGCTGTCCATCATGGTCGGCGGCAGGCAGGAGGTCTTTGACAAGTTCAAGGATATGCTGGGCGTGATGGGCGCTTCCGTCGTCCGCTGCGGCGAGGTCGGCGCGGGCAACACCACGAAGCTCGCCAACCAGATCATCGTGGCCTGCAACATCCAGGCGCTGGCCGAAGCCCTGACCCTGGCGCAGAAGGCCGGTGTCGAGCCCCGGCTCGTGTTCGAGGCGATCCGGGGCGGTCTGGCGGGCTCTACGGTCATGGAGGCCAAGGCGCCGATGATGCTCGCGGGGAACGACAAGCCCGGCTTCAAGATCGACCTGCATATCAAGGACCTGAACAACGCTCTGGACTGCGCCCACTCTGTCGGCGCGCCGGTGCCCATGACGGCCGCCGTGCAGGAGATCCTGCAGTGGATGCACAGCCACGAGGGCGGCGGGAAGGACCACAGCGCCATCGCGCAGTATTATGAGTTCCTGAGCGGCATCGAACTCGGCCGATAAAACGCTTTCCCTCCGGGAAAAAGTATGGTAGGATGGAACAGCCCCGGTATCAGACCGGGGCTGTTTCCGAAAGGAGCGGATCGAATGGTCCAAAAACTGCGTTTCGACGCCGAAAAGGCGATCTATACCGCCATCAACGCCGTTCTGCCCGAGAAGGCTGTGACAAGGGCGCTGGCCGGAAAAAGATATCCCGGGCGGGTGTTCCTCGTCGCCGTCGGCAAAGCGGCCTACCGCATGGCAGCGGCGGCGCTGGACATGCTGGATGCGCCTGTAGCAGACGGCGTCGTGATCTCCAAATACGGGCATCTCGGCGAGCCGCTGCCGCCTCTGCGCTTTATTGAGGCGGGGCATCCCGTGCCGGATGAGAACAGCGTCCGGGCGGCGGAGGCCGCGCTGGCGCTGACGAAAGACCTGCGAGACGACGACACCGTGCTCTTCCTGCTCTCCGGCGGAGGCAGCGCGCTGTTTGAGAAGCCGCTGATCCCCCTGGAGGAGCTGCAGGACATCACCGGGCAGCTTTTGGCCTGCGGCGCGGACATCGTGGAGATCAACACGATCCGCAAGCGGCTCTCCGCCGTCAAGGGCGGGAAGTTCGCCGCGTGGTGCGCCCCGGCACAGATCGAGGCGGTGATCCTCTCCGACGTGCTGGGCGATCCGCTGGATAGCATAGCGTCCGGGCCGGTCAGCCCGGACAGCGCCGATCGCGGCGATGCGCTGCGGATCGCGGAAAAGTACGCGCTGCGCTTGAGCGACGAGGCGCGGCGCTGCCTGCAGGTCGAGACGCCGAAGAGCCTGTCGAACGTCAACGCCCAGGTCGTGGGGAGCGTACGCGAGCTTGCCCGCGCGGCAGGGGAGGCCTGCCGGGCGATGGGCTATGAGCCGCTGCTGCTCACCGATCGGCTGGACTGCGAGGCGCGGGAGGCGGGGCGCTTCCTGGCCGCGATCCTCCGCGCCCATGCGAAGGACGGAAAAAAGCTCGCCTTTCTCGCGGGCGGCGAAACGGTCGTGCACCTGACCGGCAAGGGCCTCGGCGGGCGAGCCCAGGAACTGGCGCTGGCGGCCTCCGAGGGGATCCGAGGCTTGAAGAACGCCGCGGTCATCAGCGTGGGCTCCGACGGGACGGACGGCCCCACCGACGCCGCGGGCGGCTATGTGGACGGCGAGAGCTTCGACGCGCTGAAGGCCGCGGGCTTCGATCTGACAACGGTCTTGAAGAACAACGACGCCTATCACGCGCTCGAGGCCATCGACGGCCTGATCGTCACCGGCCCCACGGGCACGAACGTGAACGATATCTGCATCGCGCTGCTGGACACAGAAGAATAGACTTGCCGCCGCAAGCCATAGACGAGCATCAATACTGCAACAAAAATTGCAATATTGATGCTTGTTTTTCTCCTGCGCTGCAAATAGAATGAAGGCAGGATCGTAAAAGGGGGGCGAAGCATGGACGGCAAAGG
>JAFZOC010000138.1 GCA_017550765.1 Oscillospiraceae bacterium | reverse complement strand
CACACGGGCGAAGAGGGCGATCGAGCTGGCGCCCAGGGAGAAGCCGAAGAGGATGTCATAGTCGCCGGTGAGCAGATAGGTCAGGCTGCAGCCCAGCAGGCCCAGGCCCACCACGCACATGCCCATGACGGAACCTCCGGAGAAGGCGATCGACAGGGCTTTGTTCATGCCGGACTCCATCGCCGCGTTCGCCGTGCGCACATTGGCGCGCGTAGCCACCTTCATGCCGAAAAAGCCAGCCAGGATCGAAAAGCCCGCGCCCAGGGCGAAGCAGATCGCTGTGCGCCAGCTGATGAAGATGCCGATCAGGACGAACAGCACCACGATGAAGATCGACAGGATCTTATACTCCGAGCGCAGGAAGGCGTCCGCGCCCTCTGCGATCGCCGCGGCGATCTCCTGCATCTTGGCGTTCCCCGGTGCAGCTTTGGACACATAACGCGCCTTATAGGCAGCGAACAAAAGCGCAGCCAGCGCCATGAACGGGACGACCCACAATAGCTTTTCCATAGATCGCGCTCCTCTCTCTTTGATGACCGGATGATCTCCTCCATTGACATTTGTGTATTTTACACCATCAAGCGCCATTTCACAAGAAAAAATGCGCGTCGAACTAGGCAAGATCCACAATTTTATGCAAGATGCTCAGATCGTATCACATCACCCTAAATTGGAAGACAATTTGCACAAAAGATCTGAAGCATCCTCCTGTGCCCGATCCTTTCGTCGCCTGTCGCGCCTTCTGGTCGCGCAGGTTCCCTTCCCGCCGGTCGGATCTGCGGAGCGATCTCGCGGTCGAACGTCCGCCTCTCATCGCCGTCCGCCATGCTTGTTGAAGCCCACCCTCCGGATCGCGCCCTTAAGTTTTCTTAAGTCGCTACCATTCGACTTTGTTTTGCGTTATACTATATGTGAAGATGATCGCCGGACACGATATCTGGTGTATTCTCGGATGTCATCACAAAATGTAGTCAACTTGTTTACGATCTAGAAAAATTTTGTCGCAGTTCGGTGAAATTCATCTTGCAAAAGGTCCCGTGTCGTGTTACAGTATCTTTGTATCACAGCGTATCACGAGAAAGCTCTGCCCGGATCTCCATACGCAAGGATCCGGTGCAAAAAGGAGGAACAACATGAAGGCAAGAAAAACGCTCCTGTCCCTGCTGCTTGTCCTTGCGCTCTGCGTGAGCCTGGTCAGCACCGTCGCTCTGGCCGATGACGGGGACACGGTCGTCGAAGGCGGCGAAGCCGTCGCGATCGTCAAGAACGCCGCTTCTTCCGTGGAAAAAGCCTCTCTGGAAGAGGCCGTCGCAGCCGCTCAGAACGGTGACACCGTCATCCTGATGAGCAGCCTGGAGCTGAACGCTCCTCTCTCCATCGAGAAGGACATCACGCTGGATCTGAATGGCAACACGCTCCGCTTCACGTCTGAGACGAAGCAGGACGCCGCCATCCTGGTCAAGGATGCTGAGGTCACCATCCGCAACGGTAAGCTCAAGGTCGAGTCTGAGGACGCGGACGCGGGCTTCGCAGTCGCGGTCCTGGCTCAGGCCGGCGCAGACGTGGCTCTGGACGAGCTCAAGCTCAGCTTCTCCTTCCCCGGCGGCACCATGCTCGCCACCAAGGACGGCGGCTACATCGGCGTCTACGACGGTACATACAGCAACGATCCCAGCGCCTTCCTCGCCCCTGAGTGCAAGGTCGAGGCCGCTGCGGACGGCAGCTTCATCGTCACCACGGTCCAGTCCGAGCCCGTCGTGAACGATCCCGTGACTCTCGAGCCCACGGAAGAGCCCACGAACGAGGATGGCGAGGAGCCGAAAGCCGAGGAAGGCGAAGAGCCCAAAGAAGAGGGTGAAGAGCCCAAGGAAGAGGGCGAAGGCGAGAAGACCGAGGGCGAGGGCGAAAAGGCCCCCGGCGAGGGCGAAGAAGGCGGCGAGAAGGAGCCCGTGAAGGGCAGCGCCACCGGCACCGATCCTCTGCGCTACCAGAAGAAGAAGGGCCTCGGCGGCGACGTGACCTACACCGTCTCCCCCGAGCTGGAGAAGGTCGTGGTCTATAGCAGCGACCCGGACGACTTCAAGGAACTGACCATCCAGTATGTTCCCACGAACAGCGAAGCTCCCGAAGAGGGCGGCAAGGTGACCATCGCCGAAGCTGACAACAAGGCCGTTTTCGACGCGCTGGACGCCGGCGCCTGGACCGTGGAGTTCCGCTTCAAGGATGCCGATCCTGCCAAGGTCGACCTGTATGTCTTCCTGGCTGCGACCCTGGAGCCCACCCGCCATGTCAAGAGCAGCGGCAAGACCATCACCGCCACGCTCACCGACGTGCCCGAGGCCGTCCTGCTCAGCGACAGCAGCGACCTCTCCTCTCCTTCTGTCCTGAATGAGGGCACGGATTACACCATCTCCGGCAAGACCATCACCTTCACCGCAGCCTTCCTGGACGGCAAGTGCGATGACAGCAAGGAGATCACCAAGTATCTGGCCTTCAAGGTCACCTACGGCGACAAGGTCATGGCCGCGCCCTATGCCATCACCCTCGCTCCCGCTCCCTCCATCGACCCCACTGAGACGGTCTGGAAGGTCTTCACGCTCAAGACCTTCGTCGTCAAGCCCGACGTCCAGAGCGTCTCGATCGACGGCAACGCTCTGAAGAGCGACGAGTACAGCGTCAGCGGCAACGACCTGACGCTGAACCGCAGCGTCGTCGCCAAGCTGAGCCGCGACGTCCACACCCTGACCGTGGTCACCAAGGACGGCACCGTGACCGCCAAGATCACCGTCGCCCCTGCCATGGGCTACTCGGACAAGACCGGCAACCAGCACACCAAGGGCGGCAGCAAGACCATCATCTTCATCGCCTCCGACCCGGTCAAGTCCGTCAAGGTCGACGGCAAAGAACTGGATGTGGAATCCTACATCCTCAGTGAGGACAAGACCACCATCACCCTGAAGGCAGCCTATCTGAACACGCTGGCTGAGGGCAACCACACCATCACCACCGTGGTCACTGCCAACGGCAAGGACTATGAGCTCTCCAGCTCCTTCAAGATCATCTCTTCCGGCGCAGCCGGCGGCTACGCGCCTCCCACCGGCGACAGCTCTCCCGCCATCTGGGTAGCTCTGCTCCTGATGTCCGGCGCCGCGCTCATCGCCATCCTGCCCAGGCTCAAGAGAGAGTGATCCCACATCAGCACCTCACAGCCTAAAACGAGCCCCTGCGGATCTTCCGCAGGGGCTCGTTCATGTCTACACCATATCTTCGGCGGGCCTGTTCCGGTCGTATGCAGCCTGCCCGAAGCCGCCATCCCCTCCCCGCCGGTCGGACCATGTCACCCCAGATCCGGGTCGTCAGGCTGCTCGGTCTATCCATCCGGAGAAGATATCTTTCCCGATACATCAAATAGGGACTTGGAATTATCACGGAAACGCGCTATAATGTATGTTGACAAAACATGCAAAGGAGAGATGAAAAATGGATCCCCGCTTTCTCCCCTATATCCCCCGCGATGATATCTACCTCTTCAACACCGGCAATGCGCAGAAAGCCTGGCTCGCTTTCGGCTGCCGTTTCATCCCCGAGCTGCAGATGCACCGCTTCCTGGTCTGGGCTCCCAACGCCAGGAGCGTCTACCTGGTGGGCGACTTCAACTCCTGGCACTGGGACGATACGCCCATGGAACAGTTGGAGGGCGGCGTCTGGTGCGTCTTCATGGAGAACGTCTGGGAAGGCCAGAAGTACAAATACTGCATCGAGTCCTGGGACGGCCGCAGGACCCTGAAGGCGGACCCCTTCGCCGCCATGTCCCAGACCCGCAACGAGAGCGCCTCCATCGTCTGGTGCCGCGAGCAGTTCGACTGGCACGACGCCGACTATCTCGCCGCACGCGCGGGCCGCAACTTCATGTCCAGTCCCATGAGCATCTATGAGGTCCATCCCGGTTCCTGGCAGGATCTGGAAGGCGGCGTCAACTATCGCAATTTGGCCGATGCCCTGGCGGGGTACTGTGCTGACATGGGTTACACCCATGTGGAGCTGATGCCCATCACCGAGTATCCCTTCGACGGGTCCTGGGGCTACCAGGTCACCGGCTACTACGCTCCCACCAGCCGCTACGGCAATCCGGACGATTTCAAGTATTTTGTGGACCGGCTCCACCAGGCGGGTCTGGGCGTGATCATGGACTGGGTCCCCGCTCACTTCCCCAAGGACGAGCACGGCTTGGCAAACTTTGACGGTACTCCTCTCTACGAGTGCAAGGAGCGCCGCATGGCGGAGCACCCGGAATGGGGCACTCTGATCTTCGACTATGCCAGCACCCAGGTCCAGAGCTTTCTCATCTCCTCCGCCTGCAAATTCTTCGAGGTCTTCCATATCGACGGCATCCGGGTGGACGCGGTGAGCTCCATGCTCTATCTGAACTACGCCCGCCGGGACGGGGAGTTCACCCCCAACGAGGAGGGCGGCAGCACCAATCTGCAGGCGCTGCGCTTCCTGCGCAAGCTCAACTCCGCCGTGCTCTCTACCTACGCCGGCGCCGTCACCATCGCCGAGGAATCCACCGCCTTCCCGCTGATCACCGCCCCTCCCGATGTGGGCGGCGTGGGCTTCTGCCTGAAGTGGGACATGGGCTTCATGCATGACACCATCGAGTACATGCAGATGGATCCCCTCTTCCGCAGCTTTCACCACAACAAGCTCACCTTCTCCATGATGTACGCCTTTTCGGAGAACTTCGTCCTCGCCTATTCCCACGACGAGGTCGTTCACGGCAAATACTCCATGATCAACAAGATGAGCGGCGATTACGAGCAGAAATTTGCCTCTCTCCGCACTCTCTACGGCTATCAGTTCGGTCACCCGGGCAAGAAGCTGACCTTCATGGGCAGCGAGTTCGGCCAGTTCATCGAGTGGAACTGGCAGCAGGGACTGGACTGGCTGCTGCTGGGCTTCCGCAAGCACGAGCAGCTGCGCCAGTACATGCGCGCCCTGAACCGGCTCTATACCGCCACCCCCGCCCTTTACGCTGTGGACAAATCCTGGGACGGCTTCAAGTGGCTGAACGTGGACGACGCCGGCCGCAGCTCCGTGGCCTTCCTCCGCTCCTCTACCGAGGACAACAGCTATATCGTCTGCGTCTCCAACTTCACGCCCATCCGCTATGACAACTTCCTCATCGGTCTCCCCTTCAACGGCAGCCTCCACGAGGTCCTCAACAGCGACGATGAGCAGTTCGGCGGCAGCGGCGTGAAAAACGTCCCCTTGATCCACGCTCATAAGCAGGCCTTCCTGGACATGCAGTATTCCGCATCCATCACCCTGCCCCCGCTGTCCACCGTTTTCTTCCGCTACAAGCCCAGAAAATAAGATCCTTTCATCATCAAGATTTGGAGTGTGTATATGAAAAAGGAATTTCGCGATCTTCTGAAGGAACGCGGCCGCAGCGAGCTGCCCGCCGTTCTGCTGGCCTCCGCCGAGTGCGCCCCCCTGTCCAAGACCGGGGGCCTGGCCGACGTGGTCGGCACCCTGCCCAAAGCTCTGCGCAAGCTGGGCATGGACGCCCGGGTCATCACGCCCTATCACCGCGTCATCAAGGACAAGTATGCCGATCGGGTGGAGCACATGTTCACCTTCTACGCCCGCCTGGGCTGGCGCAGCGAGTATGTGGGCATCGAGAAGCTGGTGCTGGACGGCGTGACCATCTACCTGGTGGACAACGAACACTATTTCGGCGACAAGATCTATCGCGGCGGAGACGCTGAGCTGGAGCAGTACGCCTTCTTCACCCGCTCCGTTCTGGACGCCATTCCCAATCTGGATTTCCGCCCCGAGGTGGTCCACTGCAACGACTGGCAT
>JAFZOC010000137.1 GCA_017550765.1 Oscillospiraceae bacterium | reverse complement strand
TCCTGTTCTCCGGCCTGCTGAACATGACCGGCGCGGTCCACAGCCTCTCCCAGTCCGGCGCGATCGAGCGGCTCTTCGCCGGTCTCGGCAACGATCCTTTCCTGGGCTATCTGACCGGCGCGGGCGTGGCCTTCATGCTGCAGAGCTCCTCGGCCACGGTGGGCATCCTGCAGGCCTTCTCCTCTTCCGGCATGCTGGCCTTCAAGTCCATCTACGCCGTGATCGTGGGCATCTATCTGGGCGACTGCGTCACCACCGCCATCGTCTGCTCCATCGGCGCGAAAGCGGAGGCCCGGCGCGTGGGCGTGGTGAACATCCTCTTCAATCTCAGCGAGACGGTCCTGGTCCTCGTGGGCGTCACCGTCGTGCACCGCCTTGGGCTGCTGGACGAGCTGTGGGAGCGCACCGCCAACTCCGGCATGATTGCCAACACCAACACCATCTTCAATCTCGGCTGCTCCATCTGCCTCTTCCCCATGCTGCCCGTCTACGAGAAGCTCAGCCGCCGGATCGTGAAGGACGACCGCGTCCCCGTCCACGAAGAGCGGTACCGGGACGAGCTGGAGGGCCTGAACCCCAGCTTCCTCAACACGCCCGCGCTGGCGCTGAACAGCTGCTATCAGCTGCTGCTGAGCCTGTTCCGCGCAGCCTGCGACAACATCGAGAAGTCCTTCCGCCTGCTGGAGCGCTACGACGCGGCCCTCCACAAGGAGATCCTCGCGGCGGAGGAGGACATCGACCACCTGACCGACTGCTGCAGCCGCTACACGGTCGAACTGCTGCCGCATCTGCAGCTGGAGCAGCACATCGCCATCCTCAACCAGTATTTCAAGGTCAACGCGGAGTTCGAGCGTCTGGGCGACCACGCCGTGGGCATCGCGGACATCGCCGCCGGCATGTCCCAGAACGGCACGAGCTTTTCCCAGGCCGCCGTGGAGGAGCTCCACGTGGTCGAAGACGCGCTGCGGGAGATCCTGGGGCTCGCCGATCTCGCGTTCCGTGTCCGGGACGAGGAGGCCGCCCGCAAGATCGAGCCCCTGGTCCAGATCGTCAATGAGCTGAACGCCGTCCTCCGCCGGAACCACCTGCGCCGGCTGAGCCTCGGCCAGTGCGACATGTACGCCGACAGCTATTTCTCCAACCTGGGCGTCGAGTTCCGCCGCATCGCCGCGGTCTGCTCCAACGTGGGCGTGGCCACGGTGGTGCGCATCCATCCGGAACTGGCCGACCACGAGCATCTGTACTTCGAGAGCCTGCACACCGGCAGCGACGCCGCGTTCAACGCGGCCTACGAGCTCGCCCACGGCCGCTATCTCCGGCAGCTGGAGAGCCCGGAGCCGCCTGCGCAGGCCCCCGATCTCCCGGCCGGACAGGCCCAGACCTGAACGCCGCGTCCCAAGCGGGACCCGCCCGGGACAACTGCCCCGCGAGAACTAGGACCCCCGCACGAAGACGATCCTGCGCGCGCCGGGACGGGCGCTGCGGCCCGCATCGGGCGCAGACAGCGCAGGAGACAGGAGGACATCCGATGGACGAGGCCCTGTACCGGAGCTATCTCCGGATCCTGGAAGAAGAGCTGATCCCCGCCATGGGCTGCACCGAGCCCATCGCCATCGCCTACGCCGCCGCCGTGGCCCGCCGGGAGCTGGGCCGGACGCCGGAGCGCATGCTGGTGGAGGTCAGCGGCAACATCATCAAGAACGTCAAGAGCGTGGTGGTCCCCCACACCGGCGGGCTGCGGGGCATCAAGGCCGCCGCGGTGGCCGGGGCCGTTGCGGGGGACGCCCAGGCGGAGCTGGAGGTCCTCTCCCGGGTGAGCCAGGAGGAGATCGGCGCCCTGCGCGCCGCCATGGAGGACATGGCAGTGGAGGTCCGCTTCGCGGACACGCCCTATCTCTTCGACATCCAGATCCACGCCTGGGCCGGGGCGGACAGCGCCTTCGTGCGCATCGCGGAGGACCACACCCACCTGGTCCGCATCGAGCGCAACGGCCAGATCCTGCTGGACCTGCCCCTTGGCGAGCCGCAGCCCAGCCGTACCGACCGGAACTGTCTCACGGTGGAGGGGATCGTTTCCTTCGCCGAGCAGGTGGATCTGGAGGACGTGCGAGAGGTCCTGGAGCGGCAGATCGCCTACAACATGGCCATCGCCGAGGAGGGACTGCGCCGTCCCTACGGCGCCAACGTCGGCAAGACCCTGCTGCGGGGCCACGAGGACTGTCTGGACTACCGGATGCGGGCCTACGCCGCCGCCGCCAGCGACGCGCGGATGAACGGCTGCGAGATGCCCGTGGTCATCAACTCCGGCAGCGGCAACCAGGGCATCACCGCCAGCGTCCCCGTGATCGTCTGCGCCCGGGAGACCGGCAAGTCCCAGGAGGAACTGCTGCGGGCCCTGTGCGTGTCGAACCTGATCACCATCCATCTGAAGGCCGGCATCGGGTGCCTGTCCGCCTACTGCGGGGCGGTCAGCGCCGGCTGCGGCGCCGGGGCCGGGGTAGCCTGGCTCCAGGGCGGCCGCTTCCGGGAGATCGCCCACACGGTGGTCAACGCCGTGGCGGTGACCTCCGGCATCGTCTGCGACGGGGCCAAGGCCAGCTGCGCGGCCAAGATCGCCGCGGCGGTGGACGCGGGGCTCCTGGGCCTGGCCATGTTCCGCAGCGGCGACCAGTTCTTCGGCGGCGACGGGATCGTGAAGAAGGGCGTGGAGAACACCATCGCCAACGTGGGCCGCCTGGCCCGGGACGGCATGCGGGAGACCGACAAGGAGATCATCCGCATCATGATCGAGAGCTGAAGGAGCAGCGCGAAAAGGTCCCCCCTGGGGGGGACCTTTTCGCATGTCGTTCACGGAGAACGGATCGCCGCGCCAGCGTGCTCGCTGGCTCGCGATGACAGTTCGGGAGCTCCGTCTCCGGATCGGCTTTGTCTACAGTCCGAAGGCCGGAGGGCAAGCGCCCTCCGGCCTTCTTCTGTGTCGTGTCGTCCGCAGGATCGGTCATGCGGACTGCGAGGCGCCGTTCAGCGCGCGTCCTCGGGGATCGCCGTGACGAAATACAGGATATCGCTGACCACGCGCTCCTTGCCCCAGTCCATGTAGTTGTAGGGCACGCCCCGGAAGACCACCTCTTCCGTCTGGCCGCCGTCCAGGCAGTAGGCCGTGATCACGGGCTTGTCGGCGAAGTGCCGGGCGAACTCGTCCACCGTCCAGCGGGCGGTCTGGTCCCCGTGGTTCAGGGACATGTACAGATAGTGGCAGGGGCCCATCTGGCCGATCCCGGCCCGGGAGTAGCCCTGCAGCACTTCGCCCACCGGGTACCAGGTGCAGGAGAGGGGCTGGCCGTCCTCCACCAGCACCGGTCCAAAGGCGATGGAGAAGAGGATGTCGTTGTCCGCCATGAACTGGCGGATGCTCTCCTCGGTGTTCTCCTCGCCCAGGCGCTTGTAATGGAAGTTGCCGCTGGCGTCCACGAAGAGGGTCTCCACGCAGTTGTAGAGCTTGTACATGCCGGTATAGGTGCCCATGTTCATGCGATAGAGCATCCGGTCCGCCGCCACGATGCCCACGTCGCGGAAGCGATAGTAGTCGGCGTTCATGGCCACCACCGCCTTGGTCTGCTCGGCCAGCTGGGTGGCGAGGAACTGTTCCTCCGAGCCGTAGGTGTCGTTGGCCAGCTTCCTCCGGAACTGGGAGGGGTCGGCGACCTTCACCTCGGTGAAGGTGCAGCAGAGCCCGTCGATGTTCTCTTTCCAGAGCATCACCAGGATCGTGTCGTCCAGATAATACTCGATGTCCCGGCTGTGGATCCCCCGGGAAAAGGTCACCGTGGGATCGAAGGCCACCACTTCATCCTCGCCCAGAAGGCCGCGGTCCCGGGCGTCCTGGATGACGGCCAGCAGCGCCTCCGGCTCGTCCATGCTCACCACGCCGTAGCAGCTCTCGTCCGGCGCGGGGCCTTCCGTCGCATGCTCCGGGATCGTGTAGTGGATCGGCTCCGGGGTGGGCTCCGGCGTCGGTTCGGGAGTGGGCTCCGGGGTGGGCTCCGGCGTCGGCTCCGGGGTGGGCTCCCCTCCGTCGGGAGCGTCCTTCCCGGTCCCCGCCGGGCTCTCCGGGCCGGGCTCCGTCACGGCAGCTCCCGGCGTCTGGGTCGCGGCCGGGGCGTCTCCGCCCAGAGCGCGCAGCCACTGCACCCACTCCGGCGTCGGGCCCTCTACGCCCGCGGCGTCTTCCCGCAAAACGCGCAGCAGCATCACGCCTGCCAGCACCAGGATCAGCAGCATCAGCACCAAGATCAGCGCGCCGATATGGCTGCGCCGTTTCTTCCCTTTTTTCTGTCTGTTCGCGCTCACGTCCTCGTCCTTTCCGGCAGGTGCGCTCCCCCTTCGCAGAAGATCGCGCCTCGTCTTTCCGTGTCCTGTGCCTGCCATCCCCACATGTAGTTTATATCGGGATCCGGCAGAAAAAGCAAGTCTCTTTTCTTTTTTGACCAGATCCGGAAAAAAACCGCTTTGACGATAGACGATCCGTGTATCATATGCTAGAATAGATGTGTATAAGTATCTGTCGGCCGGCTCGATACGGCAGCCCGGCGGGCGCCCCGATCCGACAGGTACAGGGCAAGCTACGGCCTACAAGGAGGACAAGATGAAAAAACTGTTCGCACTGCTCCTGGCGCTCAGCATGCTGCTGAGCCTCGCCGCCTGCGGCGGCAGCGCTACCACCGATCCCAACGCCGGCCTCTACGAGGGCAAATACGGCGAAGCCAGCGGTTTCCAGGTGCCCATCACCTCGATGTGGGAGGACGGCTTCTCCATCGAACTGAAGACCGGCGGCAAGGGCACCATCAACGTGGGCGGCACTTCCGGCAGCATCAAGTGGACCCTGGACGGCACCAGCCTGCACATCGAGGGCACCGGTCTCGCTGCCAACGGCGTGGTCCTGGACGGCACCCTGGAGAACGGCGTCATGGACCTGAAGAACGTCCTGGACCAGGGCGTCGACATCCATCTGGAATGCGCCGAGATCCTGCAGCCCTAACGAAACGAGAGGAGGTCATGTCCCGATGAAGAAACTGTTCGTACTGCTCCTGGCGCTCAGCATGCTGCTGGGCCTCGCCGCCTGCGGCGGCAGCGCTGCCTCCGATCCCAACGCCGGCCTCTACGAAGGCATATACGGTGAAAAGTCGGGCTTCCAGATCCCCGTCTCCCAGATGTGGGAAAAGGGCTTCTCCATCGAGCTGAGAGCCGGCGGCAAAGGCACCATCTATGTGGACGGCGAGAACGCCGGTCTCAAGTGGACCCTGATCGGCAAGAGCATCCGGATCGAGGGCACGGGCCTCAAAGGCCGCGACCTGGTCCTGGAAGGCACCCTGGAGAACGGCGTCATGATCCTGGAGAACGTCATGGACCAGGGCGTCGACATCCGCTTGGAGTGCGCCCAGATCGTCGCGATGAGCGGCATCACGGCCCAGGCGCCCGCCGCCGAGCCGACGCCGGAGCCGACCCCCGAGCCCACGCCGGAGCCCGTATCCGAAAAGTGGTCCTGGTGGGACGGCAAATGGTACGGCTGGGGCGTGTTCTATGAAGCCACGGGCGACTACGCTGAATATGAAGACACCGCTTGGGACGCGGTGGCAGAGATCCATGTGGACGGCGACACCGGCACGTTCATCCTCTGGGACGTCGACAAGCTGGAAGAGGTCGAAGTGGAAGCCAAGGTGAGCTTCGCCGCCGGCTCCGGCGACATGGGCCAGATGATCGTGGAGTCCGGACACTTCATGGGCAACGATTTCGTCCGCAACGGCTGGACCGCCGACCCCGGCAGACGGCCCGAGGGCGATCTTGAGCACACCCTCATCATGTGGTTCGACTTCGGCGACGACAACAACAACACCTTTACAGTCATCTACATCCTGCGGCCCTGGGGCATGCGTTGGGAAGATGTGGCCTCCGCGGACACTTCCTCCATGATCTACGAGGACATGATGCCCCTGTATTACACCGACTGGTATCTGCCCAAGATCGAAGCCGGCGACACCGGCTGGTGACACGGAGCGATCTTGTACGCGAACGGGAACGGCTCTTGCCGTTCCCGTTTTTGCGCTTTTTTCCAGTCTGCGGAGATCGGTGCCGGGACCGCTCTTGCAACATGTCCTCTTCTATGGTACACTGTTCTTGGACAAGTGCCAGAGCCCGGAGCGGACGCGCCGGGCCGAACAGCGATCGGGAGGGAACGATATGGGATGCCCCGTCTGGGATGAGACATTCGCAAGACGCTTCGCGCGCCACGAGCAGGAGCTCAGATGGCTCTACATGGAGCTCTACCACAACGACGAACAGGCCTACCGCTGGTTCGTGGAGATGCTGTACCACGCCTG
The DNA here is from genome assembly GCA_017550765.1 of Oscillospiraceae bacterium. Next base: position 1,445 of record JAFZOC010000137.1, on the reverse strand, counting down.
GGAACAGCGCTCCGAGGCTCTGCGGGAGCTGGACCGGCGGCGGGAGGAAGACCCCGCCTGGTACAAGAGCCGCTCTCTGCTGGGCATGCAGATGTATGTCAAGGCCTTCGCCGGGACCCTGGAGGGCGTCCGGGAAAAGCTGGGGTACATCCAGGCCCAGGGCGTGAACTACCTCCACCTGATGCCCCTGCTGGAGAGCCCCGAGGGCCGCAGCGACGGCGGCTACGCCGTCTCCGACTTCCGGAAGGTCCAGCCGGAGCTGGGCACCATGGAGGATCTGGCCGCCCTGACCGCCGACTGTCACGAGCGGGGCATCGCGGTGTGTCTGGACTTCGTGATGAACCACACCAGCGAGGACCACGAGTGGGCCCGCCGGGCCAAGCAGGGCGACCGGGCCTGCCAGGAGCGCTACTTCATGTTCGACGACTGGGAGGTCCCCATCCGCTATGAGCGCACGGTCCCGCAGGTCTTCCCCACCACCGCCCCGGGCAATTTCACCTGGTGCCCCGAAGCCGGGAAAGTGGTCATGACCACCTTCTATCCCTATCAGTGGGACCTGAACTACCGCAGCCCCGTGGTCTTCAACGACATGACGGAGAACATGCTCTTCCTCTGCGACCAGGGCGTGGACATCATCCGTCTGGACGCGGTGCCCTATATCTGGAAAGAGCTGGGCACCAACTGCCGCAACCTCCCCCAGGTCCACAGCCTGGTGCGCATGATGCGCATGGCCTGTGAGATCGTCTGCCCCGGCACCCTGCTGCTGGGCGAGGTGGTCATGGAGCCCAGCAAGGTGACGCCCTACTTCGGCACGATGGGCAAGCCCGAGTGCCACATGCTCTACAATGTGACCACCATGGCCAGCACCTGGCACACCGTGGCCACCAAGGACGTGCGTCTGCTGCGCCATCAGCTGGGCCAGGTCTTCACCCTGCCCAAGCAGTACGTCTTCCTCAATTACCTGCGCTGTCACGACGACATCGGCTGGGGCCTGGACTACGGTTTCCTGCGCTGGTTCGGCATGGAAGAGGTCCCCCACAAGAAGTTCCTGAACGACTACCTCACCGGCACATGGCCGGGCAGTCCCGCCCGGGGCGAACTGTACAACAACGACCCCCGTCTGGGCGACGCCCGTCTCTGCGGCACCACCGCCTCCCTCTGCGGTCTGGAAGCGGCCCGGGCGAAGAAGGACGCGGGGGCCATCGAGTGGGCGCTGCGGATGGACCTGATGCTGCACGCCTTCATGTTCACCCTCAGCGGCGTGCCCGTGCTCTACAGCGGCGACGAGATCGGCCGCCCCAACGACTACAGCTATCACGGCGACCCCCACAAGCGGGAAGACAGCCGCTGGATCCACCGGGGCGACATGGACTGGGCCGCCGCCCGGCGCCGGGACGACCCGGAGAGCGTGGAGGGCCGGCTCTATGCGGGCCTGCGCCAACTGG
>JAFZOC010000136.1 GCA_017550765.1 Oscillospiraceae bacterium | reverse complement strand
GCCGCTGTCCTCGAAGTACGCGGCCAGCATCCCGTCCGCCACTACGAGCTTGGTGGGCGCGCCCTTGAGCAGCGCGTCGTCATCCGCCACCACGCGGTATTCGCCCCGCTCCACTTCCGGCATGGAATTGCGCCTGATCGAAACGCTGAGCCCCACCGCGCCGATGAGGATCAGGGCAGAGAGCAGGATCGCTCCCCACACGATCGGTCTCAGTTTCCCGAAGAGCACACGGCCGGCCGCCAGGCTCTTCTCCAACTTTTCATTCATCGTTCTCTCCTCTTTTCTTCCGGGGCTGGGTCAAATCCGCACCGCAGCACGTCCTCCCAGATCCGGGCGACCTTCTCACGGGAGAACTCCCGGGAATAGGCCTGGGCAGCGCGAGCCATCTCCTCCCGGAGGCTCCTGTCGTCGATCAGGGTCTGGACCCGCTCTGCGAAAGCGGCTCCGTCCCCATCCGGGACCAGGTAGCCGTCTCGCCCCGGGTCGATCACTGCCGCGGGGCCCACCCGCACGTCATAGGCCACAGTGGGCAGGCCGCAGCTCTGTGCCTCCAGCAGGACGAAGGGGAAGCCCTCTGTCCGGGATGTCATGACATAGATCGAGGCACGGAGCATCTCCTCCTCCACACCGGCGCTGTCCAAGCGTCCGGTGAGCGTCACCCGGTCCGCGAGGCCAAGTTCCCCGATCCGCCGCTCCAGCCGCTCCCGTTCCGAGCCCTCGCCCACGATACGCAGCGCCCAGTCGGGATGTCTGGCGTGGATCTGCACGAAACAGTCGAGCAGCCTCTCGAAGCCCTTTACAGGCTCCAGGCGGCCGACAGCCAGCAGCGTCTTCTCTTTTTTTCCCAAGAGGACCTTTTCCGGGAAATGCTCCAGGAAGTTCGGCACATATGCCAGGCGGGTCTTCGCCCCTTCCGGCATATAGCGTCGCGCCTCCTCCACCATTCCCGGCGTCAGCAGTGCCAGCACGTCCAGTCCGCAGTAGCCCCGGCGAAAGCCTCGGAGATATCTCTTTTTGAAGGCGTGATCATGGTGGAGCTGTCCGATCTTCCATACCTTGGGATCGCCCAGCCGAGAGAGGACCAGATCGTCCTCATGCCGCGTGGCGATCAGTGTTCCGTCGTGGATGGAGAGGATCGTCTCCCGCACGGCACGCTTCTTGGCATACAGGATCCGGATGGCCCGCAGGCTCTCTCTCAGGATGGCCAGGGGCTTCCTGGCACGTACGGCCTGATGCCACTCCGCCCGATTGGGGACCTCGTCCAGCAGGTAGCGGACTTTCACCCGCTCGTCCAGCGGGAAGGCCGGCGAGCCTGGCATCCGGTACACACTGATGATCTCGACCGGATAGCGCTCCGCGAACAAGTTCGCCATGCTGACGATCGCCTTTTCCACCCCGCCGTAAGCCAGGTGCAAAGCCAGGATACGTATGGTATTCATCGCGCTCTCCTCAACGGAAGATCTTCCCGTCCGCGTCATAGGTCTCGATCCGGGTGGACTTGGCAAAGTCCGGCGCCAGCTCGGGCCGCAGCTGCCGCAGCGCCTCCGCCAGCAGGCGCGGGTCGATCGTGGGCTCCTGTGCGGAGAGGATCGTTGTTATGTCAACCTGTCCCTCTCCCGGCGTAAAGGCGATCTCCCGGATACCGGGGCGGATGTCCGTCTCGCCCACGCCCCGCTTGGTCTTCTTGGTGATGACGATGCTCTCACTGGCAAAAAACGCCGTGAGCGCGGCGGCCATCTCCGCCGGGTCCCGATCGTCGTATTCGAAGACGGCCCGGATCGCCAGCCACTTGAGCTCGGCCACCTTGCGGGCGGTCTCATAGACCTCCGTGACACGGATCCCCTCGGGCAGCACGGCGGTCAGCCGCTCCGGGAGAGAGGCCAGATCCGGCGTCTCTTCCCCCTTCAGGCGGAAGTCCATGAGCTCGCAGAGGCTCGCCGTCCCCACGGAGAGGGGCAGAGCGATGGCGATCTGGGGGTGGGGGTTGAAGCCCTCTGAATAGCGCAGCGGGAGGCCGGCCCGGTTGAAGGCCCGCTGCATGGTGTGCATCAGGTCCAGGTGGGAGATGTATACCGCCCGCCCGGTCTTTTCAAAACGCATCCTCAGTTTATCGCTCATCGCAGCGGATCCCTCCCGTCAAGAGCTTGGCCGCGCCGCAGGCGGCGCAGGCATGCCGGCAGTCCGGCGAGAGCTCGGAGCGATAGCACTTTTCCCGTTCGCTCCACAGATGGGCCTTGCGCACGCCCACGTCGATGTGGTCCCAGGGCAGGATCTCGTCCTTCCCCGCCACGCGGTGGGCATAGAAGTCCAGGTCCACGCCGCACTTCTCAAAGGCGTCGATCCAGCGCTGGAAGGAGAAATAGTCGCTCCAAGCGTCCAGGCGCCCGCCCTGTCGCCAGACCTCTTCGATGGCGTCGGCCACACGGCGGTCGCCCTTGGAGAGCACCGCCTCGATCAGACTGGTCTCGGCGTCGTGCCAGTTGTAGGTGACGTTCCGGGCGGTGATGGCGGAGCGCAGCAAGTTCACCCGGCGCAGATACTCCTCCAGCTGGATCTGCGCCTCCCACTGGAAGGGGCTGTGGGGCTTGGGGATGAAGCAGGAGGTGGAGATCGTGATCTTCACGCCCCGGGCCTTGTTCTTCGCATGCATGCGCCAGCATTGGAGGATCTCGTCTGCCATGCGGGCGATGCCAAGGACGTCTTCATCCGTCTCGGTGGGCAGGCCCAGCATGTAGTAGAGCTTCACGGCGTTCCAGCCGCCAGCGAAGGCGATCGAGCAGGTATGCAGCACGTCCTCCTGGGTCACGTTCTTGTTCACCGCGTCCCGGAGGCGCTGGCTGCCGCCCTCCACGGCGAAGGTCAGGCCGCTCTTGCGTACCTTCTGCAGCCGCTCCATGATCTCCATGGAGAAGTTGTCCGCCCGCAGAGACGGCAGGGACAGGCCGATGCTCCGTGGCTCGCAGTAAGCCAGCAGCCCGTCGCAGAGGGCCGGGAGCTGGCGGTAGTCGCTGGTGGAGAGACTGAGGAGCGTCACGTCCTCGTGGCCGGTGCTCTCCAGGGACTCGATGCCCTGGCGGATCAGGGTCTCGGGCTTCTTGGCCCGCAGGGGGCGGTACACATGCCCCGCCTGGCAGAAACGGCAGCCCCGGGGGCAGCCCCGGAAGAGCTCCAGGCTCACCCGGTCGTGGATCACCTCGGTGCTGGGGACGATGGGATGGGTGGGATAGGGCGCGGCGTCCAGATCCTGGACGATGCGCTTGACGATCCGCGCCGGGGCCCCATCGCGAGGCGTCACGGCGGCCACGGTGCCGTCGGCGTTGTAGCTCACATCGTATAAGCTGGGGACATACACGCCCTGGATCCGGGCGGCCTTCATAAGGAACTCGTGTTTGGACCAGCCGCCTAGCTTGGCGTCCCGCAGCAGGGCCAGCACCTCGTTGTCCAGATCCTCGCCCTCGCCGATGACGAAAAGATCCATAAAGGGGGCCATGGGCTCGGCGTTCACCGCGGCCGTGCCGCCCGCCCAGATGAGCGGCAGCAGGTCCGGCCGATCGGCCGAACGCAGAGGGATGCCGGCCATGTCCAGCATGTCCAGCACCGTGGTATAGGCCATCTCGTAACCGACCGAGAAGGCCAGGGAGTCAAAGCGGTCCAGGCTGTCGCCGCTCTCCAGGGCATAGAGGGGCATCCCGGCCTTCTTCATCTCCTCTGCCATGTCGCCCCAGGGGGCGAAGACCCGTTCGCACCAGACGAAGGGCAGGCTGTTCATGGTCTCATAGAGGATGCTCATGCCCAGGTTTGACATGCCGATCTCGTAGGTGTCCGGGAAGCAGAAAGCCAAGCGGATGTCCACTCCGTCCCTGTCCTTGAGGATCTGGCCGTATTCCCCGCCGGTGTAGCGGGCGGGCTTCTGCACCCGCGGCAGGATGCGTTCCAAACGTTTGTCCATCGTCGTCTCCATATCGTGTCCTTGATCGATATCCTGCCCCATTTTACCGTATCTTTCCCCTTTTTACAAGCCCCAGCCCCCACAGTGCCTGAAAAAGCAGCCAGGCCCCTGCCAGAGCGGCGGCGGCGCCCCCGCCGAGAGATGCGCGGCGCAGGCCTGCGATCAAGATCAGCGTCGCCGTGAGGAGGCTGGATATACCGGTCAGACGCTCTCCGCGCTCCGGTCCGAGCACGGCCTCTGCCAGGACAGCCAGGAGCTGTCCGCCGTCCAGAGGCCAGGCCGGCAGAAGATTGAAGAAGCTCAGCAGCAAACTCAGCCCTGCCGAGAGGCACAGCCAGTCCCGGCCCCAGGCGACGCCCAGGCGCGAGGCCGCCCAGGCGTACAGGAGCCCCGCGGCAGGCCCCGACGCCGCGACCAGCGCGCGGCCCCAGGCTCCCGTCATTCCGGACCAGTCCATGCAGAAGCCGGAGAAGCCCACGCGAAAACGCCGCAGTTCCAGCCCCTGGGCCCGGATCGCCACAAGGTGTCCGAGCTCATGGGCGAGCACCGCCAGCAGCAGCGCCAGCAGTTCCTCCGGTCGGAGCAGATAACTCAGCAGCGCCGCCACGAAAGGCGCCGCCGCGCCGATCTCCAACGAAGGCCGCCTCAAGGCGCTGCCGACCGTGCCGCGCCGCTCTCCGCCACCGCGGCCACCCGTTCCGCTCCTGTCAGATCACGTCCCCAGACTTCCAGCCGTTCCTCCGCGCCCGGCGCGAGGCATCGCTCCGTCCAAGCCCGCGCCGCCTCCGCCTGTGCCGGGGCCAGCAGCTTCCACAGGGACAGCAGGAACAGCAGCAGCGCGAACCACAGCGCTCTCTTCTCGCTCATCGAGATCCCCCCTCCGGAGAGCCTATGCGCCGCAGACGCGCACCATGCGCCAAGCGGCGTCAGGCATCGGGCCATATCCCGGAGCGCTTTCCCCGCGCTCCGACCGATCCGGATCCTCCCCTTTCGCATGCGGCATGCGGTGCCCGCTGATCTATACCGCTGGTATCTTCCGCCGAAAAGCGTCAACTTCCCTCTTGACATTTCCATGCGTTGTCATTATAATGAGCTAGCTTTACGGGGTGTAGCGCAGCTGGTAGCGCGCATGGTTCGGGACCATGAGGCCGCGAGTTCAAGTCTCGCCACTCCGACCACTTTGAAAGGCTCTATCCGCATCGGATAGAGCCTTTTTCGTCGTTTTTATGAACTTTTTGAGTGGGATCTTTCTGTCCTTCTCCAGGTCAAAGACAGGCCCGCTCTTTCCGCGGCGCTCGAGCCGCATCGACGCCGCCGCGTCAAAATGGCGGTCAGCCGAAGATGGTGCCCTTCTTCAGCTGCTTCAGCGTATAAGTGTACTGTGCGTTACCATGCTTGAAGTGATCGTAGATCATCCTCGCGCCGATACCGATGCGGGCTCCGACCCTCCACGCGGAGAGCGCCTGCTTGAGGCTGATGCCGCCTGCGACTTTATCCATGTCCTCTTCATCCAGCTCGCCCTCAGCGAAACTTCCCGTTGCGCTCGCGAACAGCTCGTCCAGCTCTTCCGTGCTGAGCTCGACGCCTCTCTTTGCGAACACTTCTTTGAGTTCTTCCACGCTGCTGACCGCTGCGATCTCCGACTCGACGGATGGGTCTTCCTCGATGAGTCTCTTGAGCAGGGCTTC
>JAFZOC010000135.1 GCA_017550765.1 Oscillospiraceae bacterium | reverse complement strand
TCGCGGCTGCCGCGCCTGTGTCCGGATAAGACTTTTCGGAAGGCTGCTCTTGACAGATACCCGCAGGGGGTATATGATAGCGACAGAGAGGGAGTGAGATCGTGGAAGGAAAGACCTGCTGTGTCCGCAAAGAGGAGGAGCCGGCCGGCGCGACCAGGCTCCGTCAGCGCAGCCCGGAAGAATACCGGAAGCTCTGCAACCGCCTCAGCCGTATCGAGGGCCAGATCCGGGGCATCCGTCGGATGCTGGATGAGAGCGCCTACTGTCCGGACATCCTGACCCAGGCAGCGGCGGCCAACGCCGCGCTGAACGCGTTCTGCCGGGAACTGATGAGCCAGCACATCCGTACCTGCGTGGTAAAAGATCTGCGCGAGGGGAAAGATGAGACTGTGGACGAGCTGCTGGATGCTCTCCAGAAGATGATGAAATAAAGCTCCGGCTCCCACCGTGCTGGCGGTCGGATCGCCGATGTGGGACAGGAAAAGGGAGTGGATCGAGATGCAACAGTATGACGTGACGGGCATGAGCTGCGCCGCCTGCTCTGCCCGGGTCGAGAAGGCGGTGAGCGGCGTCCCCGGCGTGACGTCCTGTTCGGTGAGCCTGCTCACGAACTCCATGGGCGTAGAGGGGACCGCGGACGCGAGCGCGATCGTGGCCGCAGTGGAGGCCGCAGGCTACGGAGCCAGCCCCAAAGGCGCGCAGAAGACCGCGACGAGCGCCACGACCGAGGATCCTCTGGCGGACCGGGAGAGCCCGGTGCTGAAAAAGAGGCTCTTCACGTCGCTGGGCTTCCTGCTGGCGCTGATGTACCTCTCCATGGGCCACAGCATGGCGGGGCTCCCCGTGCCCGCTTTTTTGGAAGAGCCAGTCGCCATGGCCCTGACGCAGCTGCTGATCGCCCTCGTGGTGATGATCGTCAACAGCAAGTTCTTCACCAGCGGCACCCGGAGCCTGCTCCATGGCGCGCCGAACATGGACACGCTGGTGGCCATGGGCTCTGCGGCGGCCTTCGGCTACAGCCTGGTGGAGCTCTATGGGATGATCGCGGCCCAGGCGGTCGGGGACAGCGCCACCGTCCACCGATACGCCCACAATTTGTATTTCGAGACTGCGGCCATGATCCCCTGCCTGATCACGGTGGGCAAGCTCCTGGAGGCGATCTCCAAGGGCCGCACCACCGACGCGCTGAAGAGCCTGATGCGCCTGGCGCCCAAGACCGCCGTCCTCTGGCGGGACGGCCGGGAGGAAGAAGTGGACATCGCCGCCGTCCAGGTGGGGGATATCTTCGTCGTCCGCCCCGGCGAGTCGATCCCCGTGGACGGCGTGGTGCTGGAAGGGGAGAGCGCCGTGGACGAGGCCGCTCTCACCGGCGAGTCTATCCCGGTGGACAAAGCCCCGGGGGATCGCGTCTCCGCCGCCACCATCGCCCAGTCCGGCTATCTGAGAGCGCGGGCGACCCGGGTGGGGGAGGACACCACCCTCAGCCAGATCATCCGCATGGTCTCGGACGCGGCGGCCACCAAGGCCCCCATCGCCCGCATCGCCGACCGGGTCTCCGGCGTCTTCGTCCCGGCGGTGATCGGCGTCGCGGTCCTGACGCTCGGCGTCTGGCTCCTGGCGGGCAAGCCCTTCGTTTTCGCCATCGCCCGGTCCATCGCGGTGCTGGTGATCTCCTGCCCCTGCGCCCTGGGGCTCGCAACGCCGGTCGCCATCATGGTGTCGAACGGCGTGGGCGCCAAGAACGGCATCCTCTTCAAGACTGCCGTCTCCCTGGAAGAGGCCGGGAAGATGGACATCATCGCCCTGGACAAGACCGGTACCATCACCGCCGGCGAGCCCCATGTCACGGACGTGCTGCTCGCAGAGGGCGTGTCCCCGTCCAGGCTCCTTCGCATGGCGGCGTCTCTGGAGCAGTATTCCGAGCACCCGCTGGCAAAGGCCGTGATCGCGTATGTGGACGAGAGGGATCTGGATCCGCTGCCTCTGGAGGCCTTTCGGGCGCTGCCCGGGAACGGCCTCAGCGCGACCCTGGATGGGAAGCCTCTCCTGGGCGGTTCCGGCAAGTACATGTCCGGGCGGGTCCCGGTGCCGCAGGACCTGCGTGAGCAGGCAGAGGCGCTGGCCCAGCAGGGGAAGACGCCGCTGTACTTTTCCTATGACGGCGAGCTCCTTGGCATCCTGGCTGTGGCAGACGTGATCAAAAAGGACTCTGCCCAAGCGGTCAAAGAGCTACAGAACATGGGGATAACGGTAGTTATGTTAACTGGCGACAATGCCAGGACCGCCAGAGCCATCGGCGAGCAGGCGGGCGTCGACCGTGTGATCGCCGGGGTCCTGCCCGAGGGCAAGGAGGCGGCGATCCGCACGCTGCAGGGATATGGCAAGGTCGCCATGGTGGGCGACGGCATCAACGACGCGCCGGCCCTGACCCGCGCGGACCTGGGCGTGGCGATCGGCGCCGGGGCGGACGTGGCGATCGACGCGGCGGATGTGGTGCTGATGCAGTCACGGCTCACAGACGTGTCCGCGGCGGTCCGCCTCAGCCGCGCCACGATCCGCAACATCCACCAGGACCTGTTCTGGGCCTTCTTTTACAATGTGCTCTGTATCCCCCTGGCGGCGGGCTTCTATCAGGCCCTCTTCGGCTGGAGCTGGGAGATGCAGCCCATGATCGGCGCGGCGGCCATGAGCCTCTCGAGCTTTACGGTCTGCATGAACGCGCTGCGACTGAACTTGTTCCAGATCCGGGATCCCCGGCGCGACCGGCCCCGGAAGAAGCAAAGAACTGAGATCCCCGCGGAACTATTTGAAGAAAAGGAGAGCGATACCATGGAAAGGACCCTGAAGATCGAAGGCATGATGTGCAAGCACTGCGAGGCCCGGGTCAAGAAGACCCTGGAGGCGCTGGAGGGCGTGGAGAGCGCCGTGGTCAGCCACGAGACCGGCACCGCTGTCGTCACCGGCACTGCGGACTACGAGACCATGAAGGCCGCCGTGGAGGCCCAGGACTACAAGGTGCTGGACATCGAGTGAGCGCACAGCACGAAAAGGACCGCGTGAGGATCATCCCTCACGCGGTCCTTTTCCTATGGCGCTTTAGCTTGATTAATCCCCTGGTTCTACCAGGGGTGGATAAAAAAGCCTTGGCAAATAAAACCCCCAAGTATAGAGTGATGTGGGTTTGCCGACCGCATCAC
>JAFZOC010000134.1 GCA_017550765.1 Oscillospiraceae bacterium | reverse complement strand
TTATGGACATCCAGATCGGCGACATCCTCACCATGAAGAAGCCCCATCCCTGCGGCAGCAGGGACTGGGAGGTGCTGCGCATCGGCGCGGACTTCAGGCTCCGCTGCCAGGGCTGCGGCCACGAGGTCTTCGGGCCCCGCGCCAGGTTCGAGAAGAACGTGCGGAAGGTGGGGCGCGCCCGGCCGGACGCGGGAGAGGAGCAGGGCTGATGGAAGAAAGACCGATCAAAGTCTCGGTGCTCTGCACCGCCTATCAGCACGCGCCCTATCTGCGCCGGACGCTGGAGAGCTTCGTGATGCAGCGGACGGACTTCGCCTTCGAGGTCCTGGTGAACGACGACGCCTCCACCGACGGCAGTGCCGAGATCGTCCGGGAATACGCGGAGCTCTTCCCGGAGATCGTCCGCCCCTTCCTGCAGGAGAAGAACCTGTATTCCCAGGGGATCAACATCTATGACGCGGTGCTCTATCCCGCCGCCAGGGGGGAGTACATCGCCCTCTGCGAGGGGGACGACTGCTGGACCGACCGGGAGAAGCTCCAGCGCCAGGTGGCGTTCCTGGACGCGCACCCGGACTATACCGGCTGCGTACACAACACCCTGGTCGAGAAAGCCGGATCCGGCGAAAAGCCCCGCGCCCTCTTTCCGCGGGACGGCGACCGGGACATCCCCTTCGAGCAGGTGCTGCAGGGCATGAGCCACGCCTTCCACACCAGCTCCATCCTGGCCCGGCGGCAGTATCTGACCGATCCCCCGGACTTCCGGGATGTGGCCTTCTCCTACGGCTTCACCGACCACGCAATCGGCCTGTGGCTGACCATGAACGGCAAGGTCCGCTTCCTGGACAGCTGCATGTCCCTCTACCGCATCGGCTCCAACCCCTCCGCCTGGAGCAGCGGGGTGGACCGCCAATACGGCAAGCTCATCCGCTTCGTCACGGGCCAGCGGGAGATGCTGCGGGCCGTGGCGGGCCATGTGGACGGGGAGCGCCGCGCTCTGGTGGAGCGGGCGATCCTGGAGCGGGAGTTCGAGCTGCTGTATCTGCAGGGGAAGACCGAGGAACTGGTCAGGCCCCCCTATGACGCGCTGTTCCGGGCCAAGCCCCTCTCTTTCCGGGCGGCGACCCGGCTGAAGAACGCCTTCCCTGCCCTGCACCGCGCCTATCGGCGAAAAAAGGGCTACCGAGACTGAAGCGGCGGCGCCTGCGCAGACCCTGCCGGGCTCGCCCCCGAAAACACGGAAGGATCCGAACATGGACAAGAAGACCAAAGTCGTCAGCAATCTCATATGGCGCTTTTTCGAGCGCTTCGGCGCCCAGGCGGTGAACATCGTGGTGGGGATCCTGCTGGCCCGGGAACTGGGCCCGGGCCCTGCCGGCGACATCGCGATCGTCATGGCGGTGATCACCATCCTGAAGGTCTTTGCCGACAGCGGCATGGCCAACGCCCTGATCCAGAAGAAGGACCCGGACGACCTGGACTTCTCCTCGGTGTTCTTCTTCAACCTGGGCTTCAGTCTGATCCTCTACGCGGGGCTCTTCCTGGCCGCCCCGGCCATCGCCCGCCACTATCAGGACATGAGCTATGTGCCGGTCCTGCGGGTGCTGGGCCTGCTGGTGGTGGTGTCGGGCTTGTATAACGTGCAGCAGGCCTATGTGGCCAAGACCCTGCAGTTCAAGCGCTTCTTCTTCGCCACCCTGGGCGGGACCCTGGTCTCCTGCGCGCTGAGCATCTGGATGGCGTACCATGGCTTCGGCATCTGGTCCCTGGTGGCGCTGCATCTGTCGAATTTCACGATCAACACCGCCATCCTCTGGGCCACGATAGACTGGCGGCCGAAACGGATGTTCTCCTTCCAGCGGCTGAGAGCCCTGCTGTCCTATGGCTGGAAGCTGCTGGCCGCCTCCTTCCTGGACACGGTGTATCTGCAGCTCTATCCGCTGCTGATCGGCTCGCGCTTCCCCAAGGCGGAGCTGGGCCAGTTCGACAAGGGCCGCAACTGGCCCGACCAGATCACCCAGAGCATCAACGCCTCCATCGACGGGGTGCTGCTGCCTGTCCTGTCCGCCGAACAGGACGACAAGGCCCGGGTGCGGGAGATGACCCGCCGGGCCATCAAGACCAGCTCCTATGTGATGATGCCCCTGATGGCGGGCCTGGCCGTCTGCGCATCCCCCCTGGTGCACCTGCTCCTGGGGGAGCAGTGGATGCCCTGTGTGCCCTATATGCAGATCTTCTGCGTCATCTACGCCTTTTATCCCCTGCACACCGCGAACCTGAACGCGATCAAGGCCATGGGCCGCAGCGACGTCTTCCTGATCCTGGAGATCGTGAAGAAGGCCCTGGAGACCGGCGTGCTGCTCTTCACCCTGCGCTACGGGGTGCTGGCCATGGCGGTCGGGCAGCTCTGCTCCAGCATCGCGGCCCAGGTCATCAACGCCTGGCCCAACCGGAAGCTGCTGGACTACCCCTATCTGCGCCAGATCGGGGACATGCTGCCGGCCATCCTGCTCTCGGCGGGGATGGGCGCCGCCGTGTGGACGGTGACGCGCCTGGGCCTGTCGGATCTGGCGACCCTGCTGATCCAGGTGCCCCTGGGCGGGGCGATCTACGTGCTGCTCTCCTGGGCGCTGGGGCTGGACAGCTTCACGTTCCTCCTTTCTACTGCGAAAACGATGCTGCGCCGCAAGGCGGGAGGCGAGGACCATGACTGAAAAGAACATCCTGGTGTTCCCGGCGGGGACCGAGATCGCCTTTGAGCTCCACGACGCCCTGTGCCGCAGCAAGTTCGTGCGGCTCTTCGGCGCCACCAGCGTCCCCTGCCACGCGGAGCTCGTGTTCGAGCACTGTGCGGAAGACGTCCCCTTCCCGGATCAGCCGGGCTTTCTGGAGAAGATCAACGAGGTCGTGGACCAATGGCAGATCGACTGCATCTATCCTGCCCACGACAGCGCCCTGCTGGCCCTGGCCCGCCTGCGGGATCAGCTCCACGCCGAGCTGATCGCGAGCCCCCTGGAGACGGTGGAGGTCTGCCGGGACAAGGACAAGACCTACGCCTTCCTGGCCGGCGCGCCCTATCTCGCAGCCTCCTGGCCGGACGCCGACGCGGTGCCGGCCTATCCGGTCTTCCTCAAGCCCGCCGTGGGCCAGGGCGCCCAGGGCGCCCGGCGGATCGACAGCCGGGAGCAGCTGGACGAGGCCCTGGCAGACGGGCGGCACTACGTGCTCTGCGAGTATCTGCCCGGGGCGGAGTTCACGGTGGACTGCTTCACCGACCGCCATGGGCGGCTCCGCCTGGTGAGCCCCCGCAGCCGGGACCGGATCCGGGCGGGGATCGCGGTGCGGTCCCGGCTCCTGCCGCCGGATCCGGAGATCTCCGCCATCGCGGAGGATCTGAACAGCCGCCTCGTCTTCCGCGGCGCCTGGTTCTTCCAGGTGAAGCGGGACCGGGCGGGGTCCTGCCGCCTGATGGAGGCCGCGCCCCGGGTGGCCGGCACCATGGGCGCTACCCGCGCCCACGGGGCCAACCTGCCGCTGCTGACGCTCTTCGACCGCTGGGGCTACGACGTGGACATCCTGCTCAACGACAACGAGCAGCTCCTGGACCGGGCGTTCATCAGCCGCTTCCAGACCGACCTGCGCTACGACCGGGTCTATGTGGACTTCGACGACACCCTGATCCTCCGGGGAAAGGTCAACGGGGAACTGATGAGATTCCTCTACCAGGCCCGGGATGCGGGGAAGGAGCTGATCCTGCTCTCCCGCCACAGCCGGGACCTGCAGGAGGATCTGGAGCGCTACGCCATCTCTCCGGCCCTCTTCTCAAAGATCCTCCGCCTGGAGGAGGGGGACGAGAAGACCCGCTACATCAGCGGCCCCGACGCGATCTTCATCGACGACTCCTTCGCCGAGCGACGCCGGGTGAAGGACCGCTGCGGCATCCCCGTGTTCGACGTGGACATGGTGGAGTGCCTGCTGGACTGGCGCAGCTGAGCGGACCGCCGGCGAGAGGCCCTGCGCCTGACCGGGGCGCCGCGCGCCCATCCGAGCTCGAATGAAAAGAGGGATACCATGCGCGAGAACATCTATGTCACCCGCTCCTCCCTGCCTCCCTTCGAGGAGTACTGCGCGGAGATCCGGGGCCTCTGGGACAGCCACTGGCTGACCAATATGGGCGAGAAGCACCAGGCCCTGGAGGCGGCCCTGCGGGACTATCTGGGCTGCGAGCATCTGGCCCTGACCGTCAACGGCCATCTGGCCCTGGAGAACTTGCTGGAGGCTTTCCAGCTCCAGGGGGAGATCCTCACCACGCCCTTCACCTTCGCCTCCACCACCCACGCCATCGTCCGCTGCGGCTGTACGCCGGTCTTCTGCGACATCGACCCCAAGACCTTCACCCTGGACCCCGCAAAGCTCGAGGAGAAGATCACGGAGAAGACTGCGGCGATCCTGCCGGTGCACGTCTACGGGACCCTCTGCGACGTGGAGGCCATCGCCGCCGTCGCCAAGAAGCACGGCCTGCCGGTGATCTACGACGCGGCCCACGCCTTCGGCGTCTTCCGCGAGGGCGTCAGCGCCGCCGCTTTCGGAGACGCGGCCATGTTCTCCTTCCATGCCACCAAGGTCTATCACAGCATCGAGGGGGGCCTGGCCGTCTGCCGGAACGAGGCGATCCTCCGGTGGCTGAACGACCTGAAGAACTTCGGGATCCACGGCCCGGAGGAGGTGCCCTTCGTAGGCGGCAACGCCAAGATGAACGAGTTCTGCGCGGCCATGGGCCTGTGCAGCCTGCGGCATCTGGAGGAGGAGATCGAGAAGCGCAGCCGGGTGGCGAGACGCTACCGGGAGCGCCTGGAGGGCGTGCCCGGGCTGCAGCTGGCGGTGGTGCAGAAGGGCGTGCGTTCCAACTGCGCCTATTTCCCTGTGGTCTTCGACGGCTACCGCCATACCAGGGACCAGGTATTCGCCCGCCTGGCCGAGGAAGGCATCCACGCCCGCAAGTATTTCTACCCTCTGACCAACAGCTTCGCCTGCTACCGGGGCAGGCCCGGCTTCGACCCGGCGGAGACCCCCGTGGCCGCCCACGTGGCCGACCGGGTGCTGACCCTGCCGCTCTACGCGGACCTGGCCCTGGAAGACGTGGACCGGATCTGCGATATCGTCCTGGGCCGCTGACGCCGCAGCCGCCCCACGCGTCGCCGGGGACCGCCTGTACGGCCCCGCGCTGAAAAAGGAGTTGGATCCATGCGCCCGATCCTGAGAAACAAGCTCTACCTCTATCTGACCGAATTCTTCGCCGGCATGTCCGTCATGGCGGTGGAACTGGGGGCCAGCCGGCTGCTGGCGCCCTATTTCAGCTCCTCCCAGATCGTCTGGACGATCATCATCGGCACGATCATGATCGCCATGGCCCTGGGCAATGTCTACGGCGGCCGCAGGGCCGACAGGGACCCGGATCCGGACAAGCTCTATCGGCGGATCGGCATCGCCGCGGTGTGGATCGGCCTGATCCCGGTGCTGGGCAAGTATGCCATCCTGGGCATCTCCGCCCTGCTGATCCTCACCGTGGACACGGGCCTTCTGATCTGGGCGGCTTTCGCCGCCTGCATGCTGCTCTTCGTCTTCCCTCTGTTCCTTTTGGGCACGGTGACGCCGAGCCTGGCCAAGTACACCATGGAGGACCTGGAGGACAACGCCAAGATCGTGGGCGGCCTGGGGGCCGCCAACACTGTCGGCAGCATCATCGGCACCTTCGTGCCCACTTTCGTCACCATCCCCGCCGTGGGGACCTCGATCACCTTCCTGATCTTCGCCGGGATCCTGCTGGCGCTGGTCCTGGTGTACTTCTTCAGCGGCAGGGGCGAGGGAGGCGGCAAGGACAGCCCGGAGGGCAGGGAAGGCCCGGCGGGAGAGCCCGACGGCGGTCGGGGCCCGGAGGCATCGGAGAAGAAGGACGACCGGGGCCCGGACGCATCGAAGAAGGACGGCCGGGGCGGCGCCCTGGCGGCGCTGGCGCTCTTCCTGCTCTGCTGCGCCCTGGGCTACCGGTCGAACTTCGCCTTCTGGAAGACGGACCTCCTCTATGAGGGCGAGTCGGTCTACAACTATCTGCAGGTGGAGGAGACGGAGCGCAGCCTGATCTTGTCCACCAACGTGCTCTTCGGCGTCCAGTCGATCCAGATGAAGGACGAGAGCCTCACCGGCATGTACTACGACTACGCCCTTGCGGCGCCCCTGATGGCGGGCGCCGCCGAGCGGGAGGGACTGGACGTGCTGGTCCTGGGCATGGGCACCGGCACCTACGCCAGCCAGTGCCTGCGCTATTTCCCCGGGGCCGCGGTGGAGGGCGTGGAGATCGACGAGAAGATCGTCGCCCTGGCCCGGGACTATTTCGACCTGCGCGAGGACGTCCGCGTCACCGTCTATGACGGCCGGGCTTTCCTGCAGGCGGTGGATACGCGCTACGATGTGATCCTGGTGGACGCCTACCAGGACATTACGATCCCCTTCCAGATGGCCTCCCGGGAGTTCTTCACGCTGGTGCGGGAGCATCTCCGCGAGGGCGGCGTGATGGTGGTGAACATGAACATCCGCGGCGACCGGGAGGACAGCATCAACTGGTACCTGGCCGACACCATCGCCACCGTGTTCGACCAGATCTACACCGTGGACGTCACCGGCGGCACCAATCGGGAGCTCTTCGCCTCCGACGATGCGGCGCTGCTGGAGACCTTTACGCGGAACATCGCCCTCTGCGGGGACGACGGTCTCCGCTGGATGATGGGCCGCGTGGAGCGGGGCCTGGTACGCTATGAGCCGGGGGACCGGATCATGACCGACGACAAGGCACCGGTGGAGCTGCTGAGCATGCGGGCGATCGACGACCTGATTCGGGAGGAGCTGGCCTATTACAAGCAGATCTATGCCGAGCAGGGCCTCCGGGGCGTGATCGACGGCCTGTGAGGGAGGCGCGCGGCGATCGGCGCGCAGAGCGCGGGAATAGAAAAAGAGAGGGGAACGCCCCTCTCTTTTCTATCGATACAGCTCCGTCCCCGGATAGTAGTGGGCCAGGATCTCCCGATACGTCGCGCCCTGCTCCGCCAGGACCTTCGCCCCGTACTGGCTCATGCCCACCCCGTGGCCGTAGCCCCGGACGTCGAAGACGAACCAGCCGTCCTCATAGGTCAGGGAGAAGGCGGTAGAGCGCAGGGAGAAGAGCCGGCGGAGCTCCTGACCGGAGAGCTCGGCCCCGCCCAGGACCAGGGCGGCCACCCGGCCGCTCTCATCCTGCCGCAGCTGGCCGATCCAGTCCTCCTCCGGGCCGCTCAGGTCCGCCAGAGGCCTTGCCGACAGCACGGTGTCCCGGAAGTCCAGAGGCGAGCAGCGCAGGACGCTGCTGTAGCCGGGCACGTCCGCTTCGGTCTCCGGACTGGGCACGCTCACCAGATAGGGCAGCGCCTCCCACAGGGCGCCGCTGTCTTCGGTGGCCCCCGGCGAGGAGGAGTGGAAGGCGGCGAAGACCGGCGCCCCCTCATAGCGCAGGACCTGGCCCGCCGTAGCCGCCACCGCGTCGCGGATCTTCGCCGCGTACCGCGCATAGTCCTCGCCCCAGCGCTCCCGCAGGGCCTCTTCGCTGAGCCAGGCCTGGCAGCAGCCGGGGTCGGTGCAGACCTGGGCCTGCGGATGCTTGCCCTGGGCGGCGCACCACAGGGCGTAGGTCCGGGCGGCCACCGCCTGGGCCTTCAGGGCTTCCGAGGGGAAGGAGGCGGGCATCTCCGCGGCCACCACGCCGAAGAGATAGTCCTCCAGGTCCAGCTCCAGGACCTCCCCGTCCCGCAGGACCTGAAGGCTCTGGGGGACGGGGGAGGCCGGGGCGTCATGCGCTCCGGCGCCGCTGTGCGCCAGGGCCAGGGCCTCCGCCGGACGCGGC
>JAFZOC010000133.1 GCA_017550765.1 Oscillospiraceae bacterium | reverse complement strand
TGCATGAGCTCCACGAGCAGGGCAACACCGTGGTGCTCATCACCCACGACAACGACATCGCCCGTCAGGCCAAGCGAAGCCTGCACATCCTGGACGGACAGGTCACGGAGGTGCGGCTATGATCATGTCTTTGAAAATGGCGCTGCGCAGCATCGGATCGAACAAGCTGCGCGCCGTGCTCACGATGCTGGGCATCATCATCGGCGTCATGGCGCTGGTGGTGCTGGTGAGTCTCGTCAACGGCGCCACGAGCTCCGTCACGGACCGGATGGCGAGCCTGGGCAGCAACTATGTCCAGGCGTATGTCTGGGGCGGCTACGGGCAGGAAGGACTGAAGATCGAGGAATTGGACGCCTGGGTTGAGTCGGAGCCTCTGATCGAGAGCGTGGCGCCCCAGTCGGCCAGCAGCGCTATGGCCAAATACGCCTCCAAGAGCCAGACGATGACCGTCGTCGGCACCACGCCGTCCTATTATGACATCAACGGCCTGCAGCTGACCGCGGGGCGGTTCCTCAAAACCGCCGACGTGCTCAACAACAGCCGCGTCTGCGTGCTCGGTCCCTCGGCGATGGACGCCCTGGTGGGTCATGCCGACTGCATCGGCGACGAGCTGTCTCTGGACGGCCTGCGCTACACCATCGTGGGCGTGCTGGGCAAAAGCGATTCGCTGATGTATTCCGGATACGGGGAGAACACGATCTACATTCCCTTCGGCGCGCTGATCCGCCAGTTCCCGGACATGTCCGGCAGCATCGACAACTTCTATGCCACCGCGCCGGAGGGCACTCCCATGAAGGAGGCCGAGAACGCCGTGCGCAGCTATCTAAAAGAGCGGGTCGGCGTGGACGATTGGGGAAATGAGAATTACTATGTCTACTCCATGGACATCATGGAGGGGACGATGGATCAGATGACGTCGATCTTCTCGATGCTGCTTGGCGGGATCGCCAGCATTTCGCTGATCGTTGGCGGAATCGGCATCATGAACATCATGCTCGTCACCGTCACCGAACGGACCCGGGAGATCGGCATCCGCAAGGCGGTGGGCGCCACCCGGGGCACGATCCTGCGCCAGTTCCTGCTGGAGGCAGTGGTGCTGTGCATGATGGGCTGCGCCATCGGGATCTTTCTGAGCTGGTGTATCCTGCGCCTGGCTACAGAGGTCGTCAGAGATATGAGCATGTCCTTTTCGCTCAGCGGCAACGTGGTGTGGATCAGCGTGATCTTCTGCTTTGTCATCGGTATCATCTTCGGACTGTATCCGGCGAACAAGGCCGCGAAAATGCAGCCCATCGACGCGCTGCATTACGGAGGCTGACATGGAAGCGAGACGAAGAACAAAGAATATCGTCATCACCGTCCTGGTGCTGGCGCTGGCGGCGGGCATGGTCGCCCTGCCGACGCTGCTGCGCCGGGAGGAGCCGACGGTCAAAGACACAGCAAGCATCCTCTCCGCCAGGGCAAAGCGCGGCGATATCCGCACCACGATCTCCGGCGGCGGAACGCTGACGGACACGGAGGGGGTCGTGGTTACCGCACCTCACGGTGTGGAGATCACGGAGTATCTGGTGAGCAACGGCGACATGGTCCAGGCGGGACAGCCCATCGCCGCGGTGGATATGCTGTCGGTACAGACCACGCTGCAGACACTGCAGAAGAATCTGGACTATCTCTCCAAAAAGATGAAGCAGAACCCCAGCCGCACCGGCAGCCAGTATATCAAGGCCGTCAACGCTGGGCGGGTTAAGGCCGTGTACGGCAAGACAAACGACCAGGTCATCGACGTCATCACCGAACATGGCGCGCTGGCGGTGATCTCCCTGGACGGGCTGATGGCCCTGCAGTTCGATACTGCGTCTGATGTGCGTCCGGCAGAGAACGTGACGGTGCGTCTGTCCGACGGAACGGAAAAACCGGGCCGGGTGGAGCGCCGTCTCGGCGACACGCTGACCGTCACCCTCACCGACGACGGACCGAAGATCGGTGATGCGGCTGAGGTGTTTGACAAGTCGGGCGAGCGCATCGGCGGCGGCGCGCTGTATGTGCACAGCGCCTGGAACGTCACGGCCTCCGGCGGCGTCATCGCGTCGGTCTCCATCCGCGAGGGCTACGTCGCCAACGCCGGCAGCGTCATCTTTGCCCTGCGTGAGGTGGAGCTGAACTCCGATTACGACAAGTATTACGAGCAGCATCTTGAGTACGAGGACGCCATGCTCCGGATGTACGAGATCTATAAGACAGGCGCCATCACGGCCGAATGCGCCGGGCGAGTCTCCGGGATCGAGACGACCAGAACCGGCGTTCTGCGGGAAGGAGGCGGGGACTATGTACTCATACTGCTGGACAACGAGACGCAGCCTCAGCCCCAGCCCCCCGATCCGCGCACCTCGGCCCCGAAGAACTTCATCAACCGCTACGCGAAGGTCGGCCAGATCAAATTCGGCAGCATCACCTTCTATGTGCAGAAGGACAAGTCCGGTGTGGGCAAATATACAGACGCGCCCAAGGTGGATCTGGGCAAATGCAAGGCCAGGAAGATCAA
The DNA here is from genome assembly GCA_017550765.1 of Oscillospiraceae bacterium. The sequence continues at coordinate 304 of JAFZOC010000133.1, read as the reverse complement.
AAGCTTTGACGGCGTTGTGATATACGATTACGACAAGGGCGCCAAGAAGTGGAAGACGATCACTCCCGACGAGTTGGACGAAGAGGATGTGCTCTGGTTCGTATACAATAAAGAAGACAGGCTGGAGTGGATCATGCGGCCCACCCAGCCCGAGCCGGAGATCATCATTCCCAGCGGAGGTGGCGTATATGTGGAGCCGCCATTCGACATGTTTGAGCTCTATGATACCGACGTGGCCAAGATCACTCCCCAGGAGACCGTGACCGTGGAGGTCAACATCGACGAGCTGGACATCGTTGCCGTC
>JAFZOC010000132.1 GCA_017550765.1 Oscillospiraceae bacterium | reverse complement strand
GTTCCAACCAGCCTGTCGACCGCCACCTTCAGCTTCGCGCGCCCGTCCTCCAGCACGGCGTACGCGGTATATTCCACGTTCTCGGGACGGTTGCTGTAGTTGAACCGGCGCGTCATGCCATGGAGCGCGTCGAAGTCGCCTGCGCCTGGGACCTGGTCGCGAAGCTCCCCAACGGAATCAACAGCAAACTGCGCGAGCACGGGAAGGGCATCTCCGAGGGACAGGCGCAGCGGATCTCCATCGCCCGCGCGATCTTGCGGGATGCGCCGATCCTCCTGCTGGACGAGGCGACTTCTGCCCTGGACACCGAGACCGAGCGCAAGGTCCTGCAGAACATCGTCCGGCGCTGCCCCAACAAGACCTGCATCGTCACGACCCACCGGCCTTCGGTGCTGGACGTCTGTGACCGGGTCTATCGGGTGAGCGGCACGCAGGTCACAGTGGAAGAGCGCGGTCGTGAACGGTCCGCCACGGTCAGGGCGGAGACGCAGGAGCGTGAGGTCCTATGATCGACATCCACAGCCACATCATCCCGGGGATCGACGACGGCTCTGCGAGCATGGACGATTCGCTGGAGCTCCTGTTGATGGCCGCGGAGAGCGGCGTGACGACCCTGGTGGCGACGCCGCACTGCAACATCCCCGGCGAGTTCGAGAATTACGCCGGCCCCGATCTGGAACAGCGTTTCGCCCGACTGGACGCGGCCCGCGAGAAGGCCGGGATCCCGGTGAAGCTCTGCAGAGGCGCGGAGATCTACGCCACCCCGGAGCTGCCGCAGCTCCTGCGGGACGGCAAGGTCTGGACCCTGAACGGCACCCGCTATTTCCTGGTGGAGTTCTCGTTCCGGGAAGACCCCGGCTTCTGCGAGGCGATCTTGCATCGCTGCCGCTCCCTGGGCTTCCTGCCGATCGTGGCGCACCCCGAGCGCTACATTTTTATCCAGGACGATCCCCAGCTGGCCTACGAGTGGTGTACGGCAGGATACGGGCTCCAGCTGAACAAGGGCAGCATCCTGGGGCGTTTCGGGCCTGGGCCGAAGCACACATCGGAGCTCCTGCTGCAGCATGGTCTGGCTGCCTGCGTGGCCAGCGACGCCCACAGCCCCATCCAGCGCAGCACGCACATGAGCGAAGTGAGCTGGTATCTGATAGAAGAGTACGGAGAGGCCTATCGCAGGCTGCTCCTGGAAGAAGACCCGGCACGCATCCTGAGCGGGAGGGAGCTGCTGGGATATGAGCCGATCCCGTTCTGGTAAGCGATATTCGAGCAACAGGAGGCGCGCAACTCGTGAGAAGATTGAAGATCTTGCTCTTGGTCTTTTTCTTGGTGGTCTTTGCGGTGTTCATGATCACGAACATCCATGAATACCTGACCTCTGACTATACTGCCCCGGAGATCACGGCCCAGTCTGACGTGATGCATGTCAGCGTGTCCGTCACCGACAAGGAACTGATGGAGGGCATGACGGCCACGGACAACCTGGACGGGGATGTGACCGACAGCCTGGTGGTGGTCTCGCTGTCCAAATTCATCGCGAAGGATACCCGGCGCATCTCCTATGCAGCCTTCGACGCCAACAACAACGTGGGGACCTATTCCCGCGAGCTGATCTATACGGACTACCACAGCCCGCATTTCGTCATGACGGAGCCCTTCCGCTTCGTCGCGGGCAACTCCACGTATGACTATCTGCGCCATATCCGCGCGGAAGACTGCCTGGATGGCAACATCACCCCCCAGATCAAGATCACGTTCGGCAATACCGAGACTGCGAGCGAGTCCGTGAGCAACCAGAAAGTGAACATCCAGGTCACCAACAGCGCCGGAGACAATGCGTCTCTGCAGCTCACCGCGACTTTTGAGGACTTCGACACCTATTCGAAGGCCTCGCCGGCGCTGAGCGACTATATCATCTACGTGAAAGCGGGGGAGAAGCCGGACCTGCGCTCCTATCTGACCGGGGTCTGGATGGCTGGGAACGTCCGCAAGTTCTCCGACCTGAAATTCGACCCCGATAAGGACGTCAAGATCATGGACAACAACGCGAACTACAACGTCCCAGGCGTATACAGGGTCACATATCGGCTGACCAGGGCTACATCGGATGCAGTCGGCGGGACCTACCGGACAGACTTCGGAACGACGACTCTGATCGTCGTGGTGGAGGGCTGAAGATGAATGAGAACAAACAGGATCTCTCGTCCCTGCTGGAGCGAGTAGACCTATACAGCATCCTGCGGGACACGCTGAGGAGCCTCTGGGCGATCCTGCTGGGCGCCATCGCAGTGGCGATGATCGTGAACATGTCGGTCCGGGCAGATTTCCGCAGCACCTATACCACGACAGCCACCTTTGTCGTGACCTCCAGGACCTCCAGCAACTACGCCTACTCCAATCTTTCCGCGGCGTCCACCATGGCCAGCAGCTTTTCGAACATCCTTAACAGCAACCTGCTGAAGAAGAAGGTCTGTCAGGACCTGGGCATGAGCTCTTTCCGGGCAACGACGGCGGCAAAGGTCATCAGCGGCACCAACCTGATGACCCTGCGTGTGACAGCAGACACACCGGAGAACACCTACCGCATCACCCGGTCCATCATGGACAATGTGAGCGATCTGACCCAGTTCGTCTCGGGCGATATGGTCATGGAGGTCCTGCAGGATCCGACGGTGCCTACCAAAGCGGACGCGTCCTTCTCGGCCAGCGGACAAACGCGAAAGGCGTTCATCCTGAGCTTTTTGGCCATCGCGCTGGTCTTCATGTTCCTGTCTTATCGCAAGGAGACGATCAAGAGCGAAAAAGACCTGGAGAGCAAGCTGGATGCCAAGTCGCTGGGCATGCTCCACAGCGAGGAGCGCTACCACACCGTGAGCGACTGGCTCAAGCGCAGACCCAAGAAGCATCTGGTCACAGAGCTCTCCGCCAAGTTCGAATTCGTAGAGCGATATAAAAAGATCGCCGCGCACGTCTCCTCCCAGGGCCATCGCCTCGGCGCCAAGACGATCCTGGTGACCAGCGTCCAGGAGCATGAGGGCAAATCCACGGTCTCAGCCAACCTGGCCCTGACACTGGTGCAGCAGGGCTATAAAGTCCTGCTGATCGACGGCGACCTGCGTCGCCCCACCCAGCAGACCTTGTTCCTGGACAAGGATACCAAGCTGAAGGCCAGCTTGGGCTCGCTGCTGATGGGCCAGGCCACCTTGGGTGAAGCGATGATCTACGACGAGGATCGGGACTTGGATCTGCTGCTCAACAAACGCAACTACACCAACTCCACCGATATCGTGTCCTCCGAATACATGTCACGCCTCCTCGCCGTGGTGCGCGACCACTTCGATTTCGTCATCATCGACTCCCCGCCCATGTCCCTGATGGCAGACGCGGAGGTCCTGGCGGATCTTTCGGACATGAGCATCCTGGTGGTCAAATACGATACGGTCCTGGCCGAGGACCTGAACGACGCCATCGACGCTCTTCGGGACTGCCATGGCAAATTCTCCGGCTGCATCCTGAACCAGGTCAAGACCCTTCCCGGAGCGCGCAGGACCATCGGCGGCTACGGTGGTTACGGCCGCTACGGTCGCTATGGCCGTTACGGGAATTACGGACGCTATGGCGCATATGGCCGCTATGGCAAGGCAGAGCAGTGAGGTACGAGCATGAGTGAGAATGTAGCAGAGAAGACGAATGAGTTCGAGAAGATAGACCTCGTCTCATTCGCCAGCGATTTCCTCCACCGCTTCCGCCGCCTCTGGCTGCTGGTCCTGATCCTGACGCTCGTCAGTACGGCCCTGTTCTACTATCGGACGACCACGAACTACACCCCGACCTACGTGGCAGAGGCGACGGTATCTGTGGAGATCGTGAACGGCGGCGCCTATGCCAACCGGAACACGGCCGAGCAGATGGGCCTGATCTTCCCCTATATCCTGACCAGCGGCGCGCTGTCGGACGTGATCGCGACGGACCTGGGGCTCAACAGTGTCCCCGGCACGATCAAAGTCTCCAGCATCAAGGGGACGAACCTGCTGACCATCACCGTGACCTCCTGGAACGCCAACTACGCCTATGATACGCTGCAGTCTGTGCTGCGGAACTACCCGGAGGTCGCCCAGTTCGTCGTAGGCCAGACAGAGCTCACCATCATCGACGACAGCGGGATCCCTGAGGACAGCGGTCGCGAGTCTGTGATCCGCGGCTCGATCAAACGCGGTGCCGTCATCGGCTTTGGCCTGGGCCTGCTGGTCGTGGTGCTGAACGCGCTGACTTTCCGCACGATCCGCAACGAGAACGAACTGAGATCCCTGCTGAACATCCCCTGTCTGGGCACCCTGCCGTTCTATCAGAAGAAACAGCGCCGCAACTCCACAAGGACTGAGATCAATATCCTGCACGATGCGGAGAACTCCGACTATGTGGAAGCGATCCGACTGACCCGTACCCGCCTGGAGCGCCAGATGGAGGGCAAGCAGGTCCTGATGGTCACCAGTTCCATCTCCGGCGAAGGCAAGTCCACGGTCGCTGCGAACCTGGCCATCGCCATGGCCCGCAAGGGCAAGCGCGTCATCCTGGTGGACTGCGACCTGCGCAATCCTTCGGTGGCACAGATCTTCGGGCTCGAAGAGCAATTCCCCGGCCTGGTGTCCCTGCTGCGAGGAAAGTGCACGCTGCAGGATACGCTGTATGAGGTCAAGGACCACGGCACGCCTTTCGGACTGACGCGGCTCCCCGGCGGCCAGCGGGAAGCGCGCCTGGTAGAGATCCTCAGCAGCGACGAGATGAGGCGGGTCATCGACTCCTTGCGTCAGCAGGCGGATGTGGTGATCCTGGATACGCCGCCCTCTGCCATGCTGGTGGATGCCTCGATGCTGGTCCGTTACGTGGACGCGGTGGCCTATGTGATCATGAGCGACTACGCCCGCAGGCGCTATATCTTTGAAGGCGTGGAAGAATTGAACACCCTGGGCGCGCCGATCGTAGGCTGCATCCTCAACGGCGGCCGGACCCGCGGCGGACGCTATGGTTATTACGGATACTACGGCTACCGTCGGTACGGTTACGGCAGCTACGGCTATGGGGCCAAGGCATACAGCGCCAAGGCCTACGGAGAAGAGAAGAAGAGCTCCAAAAGAGCGGAGCGCAAGGCTTCCAAGACCGAACACAAGTCCTCGAGCAAGAAGAAGTCAACGGACGACTGAGCAGAACGACTGCTCGCTGCTCCGGACAGCATCTTCTGTCCCATGCGCATTCCAGATAAAGACTGGGTGCAGCTCAGCCTCTCGGCTGAGCTGCACCCAGTCTTTATCTGGTCCTGTGTTTTCCGCGATCCTGTGGAAGACATGGTGTCTAAACGAGGGAAGGGCCCTATCTCGATATATCGTCACGCACCCTATACTTGTGGGAGGATGATGCAGTGCTCTCATAGATGAGCATCGAGCCGATGGGAGCCGATGGGAGCCTCCGATCTTGCGCCTGGCAGCGCCGTCGACTTCCGGAAGGCTGCATGGAGGGGGGATACGCATGGGCGTGCTTGCGAGCGGTCAGTACGCGGACGCACAGGGATCGGCCGGAATGGAGCCGGCGCGTTGCAGAACGCTGGAGACGGCCGGTCTGCCGACTTGGCGGAACGATCCCGGAAGCGGTCGGAAGCGGTATCCAGACAGTACGAGACGAGCCGGCGGGGAGTCGAGAGCTCCGACCGGCGCAGCGACCGGATCACGGGATGACACGAGTCTTTTAGCGAGAAGCGAGGATGGATCCCCGTGAAAGAGCGGCATATGTACATGTATCCCGCACAGGAAAGCCCCCCAGGCCAGAGAGCCCCAGGTCGCGGACATGATCGAGCAGGCATCGTATCGAGTCGCAGGGGGAAGGGTGAAGTTGGATGGGAGGCCCCCTTCACGTTCCATAGACTTGGCTTGCCGATCTGTGCGGCCTTGTTTTCACACGTCATCTCATCCTGCAGGATCTGGGCGGCGCTTACCGTCCGGACGCTCCGGGAGCGGTCCCCGGAACAGATGGGACGGGATGAAAGAAAGAACTTGGCAAGAGCGGGCAGACGTGCTTTAATATCGTCATGGGGGGATCTTCTATGGAACGAAGAAAAAAAGAAAAAACACCGATCTGGCGCAATTTCGTCCGGCTGATCAGGGAGGTCCGGCTCCCGGTGCTGCTGCTGGCCGTGGCGTTCCTCCTGGGACTGGGGAGAGCGGTCATCGCGCTGCTGATCCCGGAAAAGGTGGCCGCGATGACGGCGGTCGATCTGTCCGGGGGCTCCGCCGCGGGCAAGCTCGCTGTGTCGATCTGCCTCACGCTGTTCGCGCTGGCGCTCCTGGAGTTCGTGGGCGGGCTGATCGCGACTTACATCACCTATCTCGCCAAGGCGCGGATAGACCGGGATCTCCAGAAGATCGCAGCGAAAAAGGCGTTCCGGCTCAGAGCTGCGGATATCGAGGCGAGAGATCCCAAGGAGCTCATCTCCCGCATCACGACCGATACCGAGTTCGTCAGCGAATTCCTGATCGACCTGCTGGTCAACGAACTGCCGCGCCTGTACTTCATCGTCAGCGCCATCGTCAGGGTATCACGGATGGGCGAGGGCTATCTCGTGCTGGCCTTTGTGCTCGTGATCCCGGTCATCGTCTTCGGCGCGCTCTGGTCCGGCCGCGTGACCTACAAGGCGCAGAACAGTCTGCAGACTGCCGTGGCGCGGCTGACAGCCCGCCTCGCCGAAAAGGTCGGCCTTGTGGAAACGATCAAAGCGTACAACAAGCAGGAGGACGAGATCGCCGAAGGCGAGATCTTCATCGACGAGATGAAGAAGGCGCAAAAAAAGACGACCTGGGCGTCGGCCTTCAACACCCTGATCTCCAACATCCTGTTCATCGTGCCGACGCTGATCATGATGCTCGTCGGCGCGGTGCAGCTCCTCAGCAAGTCCATCACCACGCCGCAGTTCATCGAATACTTCGGCCTCAGCGCGACCTATCAGACCTATATCGCCGCGCACCTGACGCTCTGGGTGCTGGCCAAGCGTGCACAGGGCGCCACGCGGCGCGTGTCTGAGGTCCTGCTGCTGCCCGAGGACCGCGGCGGAGAGCAGAAGGCCGAGCAGCCCGGCGCGATCGAGTTCCGACACGTCTGCTTCTCCTATGGGGAGAAGCAGATCCTGTCCGACCTCTGCTTCCGCGTCGAGCCAGGCAGCAAAACGGCTATCGTCGGCAGGAGCGGCTCGGGCAAATCCACGATCCTGCATCTGATCGAGCAGTTCTATCGGCCGGAACAGGGAGAGATCCTGCTGGACGGCAGGGAGATCGGCACATATGAGATCCGCTCCTACCGCGACCTTTTCGCCTACCTGCCCCAGAACGCCCCGGGCTTTTCCGGCACGGTGCGGGACATGCTCTCCTATGGGTCGAGAGCGGGACGCACGGACGAGGGATATATCGACCTGCTGCGCAAGGTCGGCATGTGGGACAGCGTCGAGGCGCTCGGCGGGCTGGACTATGAGGTCGGACCGAACGCCGCGCGGCTCTCCGGCGGCCAGCGGCAGCGTCTCGCCGTGGCGAGGATGCTGCTGCAGGATGCTCCGGTCCTGCTGGCGGATGAGGCGACCAGCGCGCTCGACCACGAGGGCGCGCGCAGGATCGCCGCGCTCATCGACGAGGCCGCAGCCGGCAGGACGCGTCTGATCGTCGCGCACGATCTGTCTACGGTGGAGGATGCGGACAAGATCGTCGTGCTCGATCGGGGACGAGTCGCCGCCGAGGGAAGACATGAGGAGCTCGTCGAAAGCTGTGCGCTGTACCGCAGCCTGTTGGCCGGAGAGGAGGCCGAGCAATGAAAAGGAACGCCATACTCGAGAAAGAGAGGATCCAGGTCAAAGCGAAGAGACCTCTCAAGGAACTGTACCGGGGAGTGAAGCTCCCGGTCTTCCGGACGCTGCTCGGTTCTCTCCTGTATGTGGTGGGCACGCTCGTGATCGCCACGCAGGCAGATACGATCGCCGCCATTTCGATTGGCGATCTCAAGGATCTCTCGCCGATCTTCACCTATGCGCTGATGGGCGCGATCGGCTATGTGTTCTTTTATATCAGCGTGGTGGCTGACCTCGGCTTTGTGGAACTGGCGGCGAGGATCCGCAAGAAGGTCTGGGCCAAGACGATGCATCTCCCGCTCAGCTATTTCGACCGGGAGGGATCGAACAAGGTCATCAGCCGCGTCAGCTCCGACCCGGAGTATTCCTATCAGCCCTTCAAGCTCCTGCAGCTCACCTTTACGCTGCTCGCTTTCCTGCTGGTCGTTCTGACCGGCGACGCGGCGATCCCCGGAGCGGTGCTGATCCTGATCTTCGGCTTTGTGCTGACGATGGTCTGTATGTTCATCGCCGCGAGATACAGCGAGCGCGGCGCGCAGTATGTCGCAGCCAAGCTCGCCTCCCTGACCGCCTTCCTGGCGGAACGGCTGGACCGCATCAAGTTCATCAAGGCCATGAACGGGGAGGAGCGCGAGACCGAAAACGCAGACCGCTTTGTCGATGAGCGCTACGAGGCGGCGAGATACAACGCCATGGCGCTCACGATGGTACAGTTCGGCCAGACCGTCCTGCGCTTCATCCTCTTTGCGGCTGCCTTCCTGTTCGGCGCGCTGATGATCGGGAACGGCCAGATCGGATCCACAGCGTCGCTTGCGGCCTTCTATGCATACGGTGGGAACCTGATCCTGGTCTTCCAGTTCTTCGCGCAGTTCCCGGCAGTCTTTGCCATGACGAAGGGCGGCAGCAAGAAGATCGTCTCGATCCTCGAAGAAGAGGAGGAAGAGCTCGATGCCGGGACGACGGGACTGACCGCGGACGGCGACATCCAGCTGGAGAACATCTCCTTCGGCTACACCGACAGAGGAACGCTGGACAACGTCAGCCTGCGCATCCCCAAGGGAAAGCGCACCGCGATCGTCGGCCCCAACGGCAGCGGCAAGACGACGGTGCTGCGACTGATCGACCGCCTGTATCCTGCCGCCGCAGGCACCGTTCGGATCGGCGAGGCGAAGGATACGGATGTCTCCCTGCGCGCCTGGCGCGACCGCTTTGCGCTCGTGGCGCAGAACGCGGCGCTCTTTGACGGCAGCATCCGCGACAACATCTGCTACGGGGCGAAGGACGTCCGCGAGGAGGAGCTGCAGAGCGTGATCCGCCTCGCATGCCTCGAGGAGCTGATCGCCGCGCATGAAGAGGGCCTCGATCTTCGTGTCGGCCCCAACGGCGAAAAGCTCTCCGGCGGCGAGCAGCAGCGCGTGGCGATCGCCAGGGCGATGCTGAAAGCCCCCGACATCCTGATCATGGACGAAGCGACGGCGAACCTTGACAGCGTGACGGAAAAGCAGATCAAAGACGGCATCACGGCGCTGACGAAGGGCCGCACCTCGATCGTCGTCGCACACAGCTACCGGGCTGTGGAGAACGCCGACTATGTGGTCGTGATGAACGGCGGCCGGGTAGAGGATCAGGGGACACCGGCTGAGCTCCTGCAACGGAACGGATATTTCCGGACCTTCGCCGGGGCGGCCGCGAACTAAGGAGATGACACCATGTTTCTGAAATATTTCGAGTGGATCGGGCTGCTGCGGGACATGAAGCGCTACCAGAAGGTGGACGACTATGACGGGCAGCCGAAGCAGGGAAAGCTGTACAAGTTCTATCCCGAGGGCGCTGTCTGCAGCGACGGGAGCCGGTATCACGCGCTGTTTCGCAAAGGGTGGGAGAACAAGCTCGTGATCGTCCTGGACGGCGGAGGCATGGTCTTCGACCGCTCCAGCGCGGCATATCCCTCCGGAGACACCTTCGAGGAGGGGACGCTGTCCTTCTATGACGCTTCCTGTAAGCCGAGCAAGAACGCCTATGCCCGACTGAGCATCTTCCACGAGAAGTGCCGGAAGAGCCCCTTCTACGGCTGGACGATGCTCTATGTGCCCTACGCGACCGGAGACTTCCATGCCGGCGCGGGCGAGTTCACCTACACCGACACGGAAGGCAAAGAGCGCAGGTTCTATGCCCACGGGAACATCAACTTGCATAAGTGCATCGATCATATCAAGAAGTTCTGCCCTTCGCCGGAAAAACTGGTGGTGCTCGGCTGCAGCGCCGGCG
>JAFZOC010000131.1 GCA_017550765.1 Oscillospiraceae bacterium | reverse complement strand
CGGACATCGAGAGCCTTTCGATCGACACCTGGGGCGTGGACTACGTGCTGCTGCGCGGCGACAAGGAAGTCCGTCCCTGCTATGCCTACCGCGACGGCCGCACCGAGGCGGTGATCCCCGGGGTGCATGAGAAGATCCCGTTTTCGGAGCTCTATCGCCGCACCGGCATCCAGTTCCAGCCCTTCAACACGATCTATCAGCTCTGTGCGGACAAAGAGGCCGGGCGGCTCGAGGGCGTGACGGACTTCCTGATGATCCCGGAGTACCTGATGTACCGGCTCTGCGGCGTCAAGTCCCACGAGTACACCAACGCCACCACCGGCGGCATGGTCTCCGCCGAGACGGGCGAGTATGACCCCGACATCATCAAGGCGCTCGACTTGCCGGAGCACCTGTTCTGCTCTCTCCAGCAGCCTGGCACCGTGATCGGCGCGTATAAGGGCATGAAGGTCGTCCTCTGCGCCACGCACGACACCGGCTCGGCAGTCGAGGGCATCCCGATGGACACCGACGCGCCCTATATCTCCTCCGGCACCTGGAGCCTGCTGGGCGTCAAGACCGTGAGACCCATCACCAGCGAGGCGAGCGAGCTCGCCAACTGGTCCAACGAGGGCGGCGTGGGCTATGTTCGCTACCAGAAGAACATCATGGGCATGTGGCTGGTCAACCGCCTGCGCGCCGAGCTGTGTCCGGACAGGCCCTGGGACGAGATCACGGCCGAGGCCGAAGCGAGCCGCTTTGAGGAGACCGTGGACGCCAACGCCGCCTGCTTCCTCGCGCCCGAGAGCATGAAAGCCGCCTTCGATGCGGCGCTGAGCATGGAGCCCCAGACCGTGGGCGACTATTTCCGCTGCGCCTACCGCAGCCTCGCGCTGAGCTACATGAACGCGGTACAGGAACTGCAGCACAACACGGGGAAGCACTACGACAGGATCTACATCGTGGGCGGCGGCGCGAAGAACGCCTTCCTCAACGCTCTCACGGAGAAGGCCACCGGCAAAAAGGTGATCGCCCTGCCCATCGAGGCCACGGCGATCGGCGATCTGAAGATCCAAATGGATGTGAAATAAAAAAGGCACCTCAGTCACGGCGCTTGCGAGAGACGCGCCGCGACTGCTCCCCTTTCAGGGGAGCAAAAAAAGAAAGGAGATCTGTATGTTAGTCGACACCAAAGCCCGCATCGGCGTTTTCTCCATCGCGCTGGGCGCGTATCTGCCCCAGTTCCCGTCTCTGGTCCCCGAGTTCGAGGCCCAGTACGCGGACTTCAAGAAGCGCATCCCCGACACGGTCGAGCTGATCGACGGCGGCATCGTCACCACGAAGGAGCTGGCCATGGCCGCGGGCGACAAGTTCCGCGCCGCAGACGTGGATCTCGTGATCCTCCAGCTTCTGACCTACGCGACCTCCTACAACATGCTCCCCGCGGTGCGCGACCTGGACGTTCCCGTGGTGCTGGTAGACCTCCAGAAGAAGCTGGCTCCGGATTACGCCAACACCGACACCGCCACCTGGCTCGGCGAGCTCTACGCCTGCGGCGCCGTGGGCGAGATGGTGGCGGACCTGGAGCGCGCCGGCAAGCGCCACGCGGTGATCACCGGCGTCGTCGAGGGCGGAGACCCGGAGGTGGACGCCGAGATCGCCGACTGGTGCCGCGCCGCCCAGGTGCGCCGCCGCTTCCGGGACACGAACCTCGCCCAGATCGGCCGGCCCTATCCCGGCATGATGGACCTGTACATCGACGAGACCAACCTCTACCACCGCATGTGGCTGTATACCAAGCAGTTCGACTGGGAGAAAATGTGGGCGATCGCGGACGATATCACCGACGAGGAAACCATCCGCTTAAAGGCGCAGGACATCCTTGACACCTTCGACATT
>JAFZOC010000130.1 GCA_017550765.1 Oscillospiraceae bacterium | reverse complement strand
CTCCGCGGCGCTGTCAACGGCGCTCTTGCGCATGATCTGCGGGATGAGCGTGATGAGATCCGCCACGCGCGGTCCCACGCCCGGCACATCGCACAGTTCCTCCGCCTTGGCGCTGAAGACGCCATGAAGAGAGCCGAACTTGTCCAAGAGCGCATGGGCGATCGGATTGGTGTCGCGACGGGGTATCGCGAACTGCAGGAGGAACTCCAAGGTCGTGACGGTGGTGAAGCCGTCTATCCCCTTCTCGCGGAAATGCTGCTGTAACCTTTCCCGGTGGCCGTCATGGATGCCCATTCGGTCTTCCCTCCCGCCGTTCAAAGATCCATCGTCGCGTAAGCGTTCAGATCGCTGCCAGCCCTGACGCCGGCCAGATACTCATAATAGGCCTGGGCGCCGATCATGGCGCCGTTGTCGCCGCAGAGACGCAGGGGCGGGATGTAGAGCTCGAAGCCCTCGGCCTCCGCCGCGCGCTGGAGGTCCGCCCGGATGCGGGAGTTCGCCGCGACGCCGCCCGCCGCCACCACCTTCCCGTATCCCAAAGCCTTCGCCGCAGCCACGGTCCTGGGGATCAGGCTATCGCTCACCGCTTTGGTGAAAGAGGCCGCCAGAGAGGCGCGGTCGATCTCCTCGCCCTTCTGTTCTGCGTTGTGGACCAGATTGATCACCGCAGTCTTCAGGCCTGAGAAGCTCATGTCATAGGGGTCGCCTGACACATGGCCGATCGGGAAGACATACTTGCTGTCGTCCCCGCCCCGAGAGAGCTCGTCGATGGGCTTTCCGCCGGGATAGGGCAGGCCCAGGACCCTTGCCGTCTTGTCGAAGCACTCCCCTGCCGCGTCGTCCCTGGTGGCTCCCAGGATCTTCATGTCGGTGTAGCCGCGCACATCCACCAGCATGGTGTTCCCGCCGGAGATCGCCAGACACAGGAAGGGCGGTTCCAGCTCGGGATAGGCCAGATAGTTGGCAGCGATGTGGCCGCGGATATGGTGCACCGGGATCAGCGGCACGCCCAGAGCCAGCGCTGCAGCCTTTGCGAAATTGACGCCGACCAGCACCGCGCCGATCAGGCCCGGCGCGTAGGACACTGCCACCGCGTCGATCTCCTCCCTTTTGATCCCGGCCGTCTCGATCGCGCGCTGCGCCAGCAGCGCGATGGACTCCACCTGGCAGCGCGACGCGATCTCGGGCACCACGCCGCCATAGACGGCATGGAGCTGCGCCTGGGAGAAGATCTGGTCTGAGAGGATATGCCGCCCGTCCTCGACCACCGCCACAGCGGTCTCGTCACAGGTGGATTCGAATGCAAGGATCTTCATAAGGCTCGTCTCCTTACAGATACTTGGTCATCAGCACCGCGTCTTCGACGGGCGCTTCATAGTATTTGGGGCGCAGGCCCACCGGCGCGAAGCCGTGCTTGCGATAGAGCGCCTGGGCCGGCTCGTTGTGTGCGCGCACTTCCAGTGTCACGAAACGGAGCGCAAGAGCCTCCGACCTGTGCAGCAGTTCCCGGATCAGGGCATCCGCGACGCCCTGGCGGCGCGCTTCGGGACGCACGGCCACATTGGAGATGTAGCCCTCGTCCAGGACGTGCATCATCCCCACGTAGCCCAGGATCGTACCGTCGGCGTCCTCGGCGACCAGGAAGATGTGCATGGGGCCTGGCAGCTGGCTCTCCAGCATCTCCCGGGTCCAGGGCAGGGAGAAGCAACACCTCTCCAGCTCTTCCAGCTGCTCCAGCTGCCGCCGGCACGCGTCTTTGATCTGCCAGCCGGCCATCAGTGCGCCTCCGCCCAGCTGTGGCCGGTCTTGGCCTCCACGGTGAGGGGGACGGAGAGCTCTGCCGCGTGCTCCATCTCCTCTTTCAGGATGCGGCAGACCGCGTCCCGCTCCGCCTCCGGGCACTCCACGATCAGCTCGTCATGGACCTGCAGCAGGAGCTGCGCCTCCAGGCCCTCCCGCCGGAGGCGCTGGTCCACATGGACCATGGCGATCTTCATGATATCCGCAGCCGTGCCCTGGATCGGCATATTGAGCGCAACGCGCTCACCGAAAGAACGGACGTTGAAGTTGCTGCTCTTCAGCTCCGGGAGATCACGCCTTCTGCCGTAGAGCGTGGTCACAAAGCCCTTTTCTTTCGCCTCAGCGACGATGCGCGCCATATAGTCCCGCACGCCGTGGAAGCGCTCCAGGTACGCGTCCATGTAGGCTCTCGCCTCATAGGGAGCCACGCCGATGTCCTGGCTCAGAGAGAACGCCGAGATGCCGTAGACGATGCCGAAGTTCACCGCCTTCGCCCGACTGCGGAGCGTCGGGCTGACCTCCGCCAGGGGGACGTTGAAGACTTTGGAGGCCGTGACGGCGTGGAAATCCTCCCCGCTGCGGAAGGCCTCCTGCATGGTCCTGTCGTCTGAAATATGCGCCAGGAGCCGCAGCTCGATCTGGCTGTAGTCGGCGTCCACCAGGACTTTGCCCGGCGCCGCGACGAACATCTTGCGGATCTGGGCTCCGGTCTTCTTTCGGATGGGGATGTTCTGCAGGTTGGGCTCCCGGGAAGAGAGCCGTCCGGTATCGGTGACGGTCATCTGGAAGCTGGTGTGGATGCGGCCGTCCTCCCCGATGACCTTCAGCAGACCGTCGGCGTAGGTGGAGCGGAGCTTGGACAGCTCCCGGAACTCCAGGATCTCGTCCACGATCGGGTGCTTGCCCCGGAGCTTGTCCAGCACGTCGGCGTTGGTGCTCCAGCCGGTCTTGGTCTTCTTGCCAGAGGGGAGCATCAGTTCCTCGAAGAGCACCGTCCCCAGCTGCTTGGGCGAATTGATGTTGAACTCGTGTCCTGCCTGCTCCCAGATGCTCCGCTGCAGACTGTCGATCCCGTCTTTCAGGCTCTCGCCAAAGTCGAAGAGTGCCTTGCGGTCCACCAAAAAGCCAGCGCGCTCCATCCGTGCCAGCACCGCGCAGAGTGGGAGCTCCGCCTCGCGGTAGAGCCGATCCATCCCGTTGGCACGCAGGCTCTCCTCCATCGGCACACGCAGCAGCCAGATCGCCTCTGCTCCGCGGAGCTCCCGGTCGAGATGTCGCACGGAGAGCTTCTCCGGCGCGTAGGCGTTCGATGTGGCATCCAGGAGATAGCCCGCCAGCGCCGTATCGAAGACGAAGCCCTCAATCGGCAGGCCCTCCGTCAGCAACAGGCCCATCAGATCTTTCACGTCCTGGCCGATCTTCTCCCGCGCCGGGCGAAAGATCTCCCGCAGGAGCTGCTGATGCCCATCGCCGCAGAGGCTCCAGTCAGAGACATAGACCCGCTCGCCGTCGCAGATCTCGATCGCCTCGATCCCGCGTAGGGGATAGACGGCGAGGGGCCTTTCTCCCAGCTGGGCCGCCAGCCGGGCCGCGCCCTCCGCGTCCAGATCTACCCGCTCCAGGCCGTTCTCCCGGGTCCTCGCGACGGTCTCCGCCGTGGGCTCCAGGCCCCAGCGTTCGATGAAACGCTGGAAGTCCAGGCGCTTCATGAGAGCGTAGAGTTCCGGCCGGAAGTCCCGGTCCCAGACGTCCTCTTCCGGGTCGAAGGCGATCGGCACTTCCCGCAGGATCGTGGCCAGCCAACAGGAGAGCCGGGCGCTCCGCTCGCCCTCCCGCAGCTTTTTGCGCACGCCCTCTTTGATCTCCAGTTCATCCAGCCGGGCGTAGATCTCGTCCAGGCTGCCATAGCGGCGGAGAAGGTCCAGGGCCGTCTTCTCGCCGATCCCCGGGACCCCGGGGATATTGTCGCTGCTGTCGCCCATCAGGGCCTTCAGATCAACCATCCGCTCCGGGCCGAAGCCGTACTCCTCCCGGAACACCTCCGGGGTGTACAAGATCGTCTCCGTCTGGCCCATGCGCGTCTTCACATTGCAAACGCTGGTCTGCTCGCTCACCAGCTGCAGACTGTCCTTGTCGCCGGTGACGATGACGCAGTCCCAGCCCTTCTCCTCGCAGATCCGTGCGGCGGTGCCCAGGATATCGTCGGCTTCGTAGCCTTCCAGTTCATAGCGCCGCACGCCCATATCGTCCAGCAGTTCTTTCAGGATGGGCATCTGTGCGGCCAGCTCCTCCGGCATAGCGGCGCGCTTGGCCTTGTAGCCTTCATAGGCCATGTGGCGGAAGGTCGGCGCTTTGAGGTCGAAACATACCGCCAGGGCATCGGGATGCTGTTCATCCAGCAGACGCTGCAGGATGGCCAGAAAGCCATAGAGGGCGTTGGTGGGCGTCCCGTCCGGCGCGTTCAGCGGACGGACCCCGAAGAAAGCCCGGTTGACGATGCTGTTGCCGTCCAAGATCATCAGTTTCATCGTATCCTCACTTTTCCCCCCGCAGGCGGATGATCTCGTCGCGCAGCTGCGCGGCGATCTCGTATTCCAGCATCTGCGCGGCCTTGCGCATCTTGCTCTCCAGATCTGCGATCAGGTCCTTCCGCTCCCGCTCGGTCAGCTTCACGCCCTTGGCCTTGGCGGAGATCTCCGGGCCGGCGGAGATCTTGATCAGATCCCGGACGCTCTTGACGATGGTCTTCGGCTCGATGCCGTGGGCCCTGTTGTAGGCGATCTGCTTGCGGCGGCGCCTGTTCGTCTCGTCGATACAGGCGCGCATGGAGGGCGTGACATTATCGGCGTACATGATGACGTAGCTCTCTGCGTTGCGGGCCGCACGGCCCACGGTCTGGATGAGGCTCGTCTCGCTGCGGAGGAAGCCCTCCTTGTCCGCGTCCAGGATCGCGACCATGCCCACCTCCGGGATGTCCAGGCCCTCGCGGAGGAGGTTGATGCCCACCAGCACGTCGAACTCGCCCAGGCGCAGGTCCCGGATGATCTCCATGCGCTCGATGGTGCCGATGTCGTGGTGCATATAGCGGCAGCGGATCCCGGCGTTCGTCAGATAGAACGTCAGATCCTCCGCCATCTTTTTGGTGAGCGTGGTCACCAGCACCCGCTGGTCCCGCTCGACCTTGCCGTTGATCTCGCCGATCAGATCGTCGATCTGTCCCTGCACAGGCCGCACGAAGATCTCCGGGTCCAGCAGGCCCGTGGGCCGGATGATCTGTTCCACCACCTGGCCGGCCCGTTCCCGCTCATAGTCTCCGGGCGTGGCGGAGACGTAGATCCGCTGATGGATCCGCTGGGTGAACTCTTCGAACTTCAAGGGGCGGTTGTCGAAGGCCGAGGGAAGCCGGAAGCCGAAGTCCACCAGCGACTCCTTCCGCGCACGGTCCCCGCGGTACATGGCGCGGACCTGGGGCAGGGTCACGTGGCTCTCATCCACGAAGAGGAGGAAGTCCTTGGGGAAATAGTCCAGCAAGGTCATGGGCGGGCTGCCCGGTGCCCTGTCGGAGATGACCCGGGAGTAGTTCTCGATCCCGGAGCAGTAGCCCAGCTCCTGCATCATCTCGATGTCGTAGTCCGTGCGCTGGCGGATCCGCTGGGCCTCGATGAGCTTGCCGTTGGCCTCGAACCAGGCGACGCGCTCGTCGCACTCGGCCCGGATCCGCCCGATCGCGGCGGCCATCTTCTCCTTGGTGGTCACATAGTGGCTGGCCGGGTAGATCGCCACATGCTCCAGAACGCGCGTGGGCGCCCCTGTGACCACGTTGATCTCGCTGATGCGATCGACCTCGTCGCCGAAGAACTCGATCCTCACGGCCCTGTCGTTCGAGTAGGCCGGGAAGATCTCCACCGTATCGCCGCGGACACGGAACTTGTTGCGCTCAAAAGAGAGGTCGTTGCGCTCGTAGCGGATCTCCACGAGTTTGCGCAGGAGCTCGTCCAGGGGCCGGATCTGTCCGGGCCGCAGGGATATGACCATGTTGGCGTAGTCGATCGGGTCGCCCAGGCCGTAGATGCAGGAGACCGACGCCACCACGATCACGTCCCGCCGCTCGAAGAGGCTGGAGGTGGCGCTGTGGCGCAGCCGTTCGATCTCATCGTTGATGGAGGCGTCCTTCTCGATATAGGTGTCGGTATGGGGGATATAGGCCTCCGGCTGATAGTAGTCATAGTACGAGACGAAGTACTCCACAGCGTTGTGGGGGAAGAACTCCTTGAACTCGCTGCAGAGCTGGGCCGCCAGGGTCTTGTTGTGGGCCAGGACCAGGGTGGGCCTGTTGAGCCGGGCGATGACGTTCGCCATGGTAAAGGTCTTGCCGGAACCGGTCACGCCCAGGAGGACCTGCTCCTCCAGACCGTTCTCCAGTCCCGCGACAAGATCTTCTATGGCCTCCGGTTGATCGCCTGTGGGCTGAAAACCGGAGACGAGCTCAAAACGATCCATAATGCTCTCCATCGTGTTTCTTATTTCATGATAGTGTACCATGTTGAGCGTAAAAACACAATATCTCGCCGCGTCTATCCCTGTCTTTTTCTGTCCAGGCGCGCTTCTGGACGCGCGAACGACGGTCCCGCAAGGTCCCTCTGTCCCTGCGGCCGAACAGACGGACGCTCAATTGCGTTGGCGCATAGGATGGGCCGAGGACTTCCTCAATACAGGATCAGGAGTGATGAGATTGGACCCCGAACTGGACGCATACCGCCTCGGGACCTTGCCGGATCCGGCGCCACTGGCGGGAGCTTATGTACCGATGCAGGAGAAAGCGGAGCCGCGCTATGGCGCCGACCGCGCCCTTGCCCGCGGCACGCTCTTCCCCGGACTGGATCTGCCCTTTATGGGGCTCGTTTCCCCGGACATGGAGATCACGCCCCGCACGGAGCTGATGGCGATCTGTTTCGTCGTGGATGAGCTGGCCTTGTATCTGGACACCCACGCGGAAGACCGGGAAGCATTCGAGCTCTATCAGACCATGCTCGCCATGGCAAAAGAGGCCAAGGCGCGCTATGTGCGCAGCTGCGGCCCCATCCGCCAGAGCGACCAGCTGGGCATGACGCGCTACGCCTGGCTGGATGGGCCCTGGCCATGGGAGCTCAGCAGGCGTGAGGAGGGCTGACGATGTTCATCTATGAAAAGAAGCTGCAATACCCCATCAAGATCGCTAAGCCCGATCCGAAGCTGGCAAAGATCATCATCAGCCAGGTCGGCGGGCCTATTTGCTAAAACCGATATAAAGTCTCAAGGCGTCATATTGCTTCTTGATCTAGTTTTCACTTTTATTGTACGGTATCGATCTTCAATAATCAACAGAAAAACCGCCCCGTGAGCGACAAGCTCACGAGGCGGTTTCTTTATGTATCACTTATCTTCACCGCTCTCGTCGGGCGGCTTTTCTTGGATCGGATCCACGGCGTCGGCCTTCTGCTTCAGCGCCGCGATGCCCTTGCGCAGCCACGGGGGGACCGGTGCGCCCAGCTCCCCGGCGTTCTCCACGATCGAGCCCAGTTCCGTGAAGATGTACCACACGGCCACCAGCATCGTCATATAGTGCCCGTAGGTCCAGCCCCCCAACAGGTCAGCCGCTGTGCTGTT
>JAFZOC010000129.1 GCA_017550765.1 Oscillospiraceae bacterium | reverse complement strand
GCTGTTCATCTTCCTGCTGCGCGCCGCGGGCCATCGCAAGGGGACCGATGCGGTCGTCCCCAGCTTCGTGGAGAAGATCCCCTTCGACCTGTTCACCCTGCTGAGCTTCTGCGCGATCTACGTGTGCCTGGTGCCGCTGGCTGGGGGCTGGGACTGGCCGGAGATCCTGTTCGTCCTGATCCCCTGCGTCCTGGCCGCGGGCCTGCTGTTCCTCCTCTGGTGCATGAGCTTCGCCGTGCGGGTGAAGATGCGCACGCTCTGGAAGAGCTGCCTGCTCGTGCGCTTCTGCTCCTGGATCGTTCGCGGTGTGCGGTCCGTCTTCCGCAACTTGCCGATCCTGTGGAAGTGGATCGTCGGGATCGTCGCCGCCGCGCTGATCGATCTGATCTTCCGGATGAACGCAGTCTGGTCCGAGAACAGAGCCGCCTTCTTCTGGGCCCTGTTCTGGCTCCTGGCAGGTCTTGCGACCCTCTATGCGGTCCTCAGCTTCAGGCGTCTGCGCCGGGGGGCCGCCGCCATCGCCCGGGGCGACTATTCCACCAAGATCGACAGCCGCCATATGATCGGCGACATGAAGGCCCACGCGGCCGACCTGGAGCACATCCGGGACGGCATCGACCTGGCCGTGGAGGAGCGGATGAAGTCCGAGCGTTTCCGCACGGAGCTCATCACCAACGTCTCTCACGACATCAAGACGCCCCTGACCTCCATCGTGAACTATGTGGATCTGCTGGCTCGGGAAGAGCCGCAGACCGACAAGCAGCGGGAGTACATCGAGGTCCTCTCCCGGCAGTCCGCCAAGCTGAAAAAGCTGATCGGCGACCTGATCGAAGCCTCCAAGGCCTCCACCGGCGACCTGCCTGTGGACCTGCAGGAGCTGGATCTGAGCGTCCTGCTGGACCAGACGGCCGGGGAGTACGGCGAGCGCATCGCGGACGCGGGGCTGGAGCTGGTGCTGAAAAAGCCCGAGGATCCCGTGAAGGTCATGGCCGACGGGAAACACCTCTGGCGCATCTTCGACAACCTGCTGAACAACGTGGTGAAATACGCCCAGCCCGGGACCCGTGTCTATCTGACGCTGGAGGAGAGGGGGAACAAGGCGGTCCTGAGCTTCCGCAACATCTCCCGGGAGCCCCTGGACGTCAGCGGCGCGGAGCTGGTCGAGCGCTTCGTGCGGGGCGACAGCTCCCGGAACACCGAGGGCAGCGGCCTGGGCCTCTCCATCGCCATGAGCCTGACCCGCCTGCAGAAGGGCGCGATGGCCGTCGCGGTGGACGGGGACCTGTTCAAGGTCACCCTGAGCTTCGACAAGGTCTGAACAGGGCCGGAAAGGAGAACGATGAGAACACTGAGAGCCCTGCCGCTGCTGTTCCTGCTGGCGCTGTGCCTCTGCCTTCTGAGCGGCTGCGGCGCCAAGGAGGACGCCGCGAGCCCGGCGGCCGGGGAGAGCGAGCTGGTCTACAGCGCGAGCTTTACGGGCGTCTCCTGGGAGGGGGAGAACAGCCTGGAGCCCATGACCTTCGCCCCCGACGGCTTCTATGCCAGCTGCTATGAGAAGCTGGCCGAGGGCGAGATCCCGGAGGGCGAGACGCCGGGATACGAGGGCCAGTACGACACCTACGGCCAGCGGCTCTATCACGTCGGCTTCGACGGGACGGTCCGGCCCCTGGCGTACGAGTGCCTGCCCGCGACGGAGCCCGGAGAGGACGGGCGCAGCGCCAGCGCCTATCTGCAGCGGCTCTTCACAGATGCCGACGGCAGCCTGCTCGCCCTGGAGGATCGGAACGTCTCCTGGTGGGACGGTCCGGAGGGCATGGAGAAGACAGACCCGAACTACTGGGACTATTTCCGGAGCGAGGCCCATCTCTGGCTGCGCCGCCTGGACGCGGAGGGCCGGGAGCTCGCCGCGGCGGAGCTCCAGCTCCCGGACCCGGAGCAGTATCTGAACAGCTACGGGGCGGTGCTGGACGGCCAGGGCCGTCTCTGGGTGAGCGCGGACGAGAGCGTCTATGTGTTCGCGGAGGACGGCGCCCTGCAGGCCGCGATCGAGCTGGGGACCTGGACCAACGCCCTGGTCGTGCTGTCGGATGGACGCGTGGGCGCGGTGGTCTGGGAGCGGAGCGGACCGGAGCTGGTCCTCCTGGACGCGGAGAAGAAGAGCGCAGCGGAGCGCGTGACGCTGGAAGACTACCCCCAGCGCATCTTCCCCGGCAGCTGCGGCTATGGGGCCTTCTATGTGAGCGGCGTGCGGCTCTACGGCTACGATCTTGAGGAAAAGACGCAGACGGAGATCGCAAATCTACTGGACTGCGACCTGGGGGCGGAGACGATCTCTCTCCTGCGCATGGAGGAGGACGGCACGATCCGGGCCGTCGGGGGCGGCGACAGCGGCGTGAGCGTCGCGACCCTTCGCCAGGTCCCCCGGGACAGCGTAGCGGAGAAACGGGTGCTGACCCTGGGGACCCTGTATCCGGACGAGGTCAGCGATGCGGTGGTCGCCTTCAACCGCAGCCATGAGGACCTGCGGATCGAGATCCGCGACTATTCCCAGTACAACGGCGACGAGAGCGAAGAGGCGATGGTGGCGGGGATGACCAAGCTCACCACCGAGATCATGGCCGGCAGCATGCCGGACCTGTTGGCCCTGCAGCAGTTGCCGGCCGACCAGCTCGCCGCCAAGGGCTTGCTGGAAGACCTGTACCCCTGGATCGACGCCGACCCGGAGCTGAGCCGCGAGGACTTCCTCCCCAGCGTCCTGCAGGCCGCGGAGCTGGACGGCGGGCTCTACCAGGCAAGTCCCGGCTTCGTGATCCTGACGCTGATCGGCGCCCCGCAGGTCGTGGGCGACGAGCCCGGCTGGACCTTCGACGAGATGGAGGCGGCCCTCGCCACCATGCCGGAGGGCTGCCTGGTGATGGATCCCTATGTGACGCGGGACGAGGCGCTGATGATGTTCCTGCTGACGGATCTGGACAGTTATGTAAACTGGGAGGACGCCAGCTGCGACTTCTCCAACGAGAGCTTCTGCAAGCTCCTGCGCTTCTGCGCCCAGTTCCCCGCGGAGCGGGGCCAGGCGGGGGACGGCATGACTTCGGTGGGCCGCATCTCCGCCGGGAAACAGATGTGCATGGACGCCAGCATCGGGAGCCTGGACGAGATCGGCTTCAACGACCAGTATTTCGGCGGGTCCTGCACCTACATCGGCTATCCCTGCCGCAGCGGCAACGGGAACGTGATCTATCTGGCCGGCGGCTATGCCATGAGCGCCGCCTGTGCGGACAAAGACGCGGCCTGGGAGTTCCTGCGCAGCTTCCTCACGGCGGAGCACCAGCGGGGCCAGTACATGCTCCCTCTGCGGCGGGACGTGCTGCAGGAGGAACTGGCCGAGGAGATGCGGATCGACTACGAGAAGGACGAGGAGGGCCACTACCGGCTCGACGAGAACGGAGAGCGCATCCCCATCTCCCGCGGGGGCATGGGCATGGCCGACGAGAACGGCAACGTGGTCCAGTTCGAGTACTACGGCCTGAGCCAGGAGCAGGCGGACCGCTTCCTCGCGATGCTGGACGGCGCCGACAAGACCGTGCAGTTCGATATGAAGATCTATGGCATCGTGAAAGAGGAGGCCGCGGCCTTCTTCGCCGGGCAGAAGAGCGCCGAGGAGGTCGCGAAGCTGATCCAGAGCAAGGTAGGCCTCTATCTCAGCGAACAGAGCTGAGCCGAACGCGGATCTGCGGATGGCGCGGCGTCAAAACGACAGCGAGCGGGCAGCCG
>JAFZOC010000128.1 GCA_017550765.1 Oscillospiraceae bacterium | reverse complement strand
GGCGGGAGCGGCAGGCGCCGCGGGGGCGGCGGGGGCGGCGACGGCGGGGGCGGCCAGCTGATACTCGTCCACCAGCATGGCGACGCCTTCTTCGACTTCGACCTCGTACACGCGGTCGTTCAACGTGACTTTATATTTCATCCTATTTGACCTCCCTGATGGAAATGAAGCGCAGTTCGTTCAGCGGCTTGCCGAGCGCGTCGGCGACGATGGCCATGATCATGGCCGCGTCCTTGGGGTCGGTGTCGTAGAGCTTCAGCTCGCCGGCCGTGCCCTTGGCCTTGGGCCGGGTGTCGATCACCTCGAGGACGGGGGCGCTGCGGTCGGGCACAGGGATGGCGTCGGCCTCCTGGGCCTTCTTCTGCTTCCTTGTGTTGATCGCGCCCATGATGAGCAGCACACACATCAGCAGCACCAGCCCGAAGAACACCACCAGGTAGCCCAGCAGGGCCGTCCCGCCAGCGGTCGGGATGGAGATGTTCACCAGATCTTCCATGCTTTAGCCCTCCTGGCCCAGCGGCTCGATCGAGTAGCGGACCTTCTTCTCTTCCCGGGCCTTCCGCTCGGCGAAGAACTTCTCCGCCACCTGGGGGAAGGCGATATAGCTGAGCACGTCCTCCTCGCACTTGGCGGTATCGCCCAGATGCTCGGCGGCCTTCTCATAGATGTCGGCGGGCAGGGTGTCGGCGTAGCGGCCCTGGATCGGCTCCTCGCCGGCCAGGATCTTGGCCCGGACCTCCGGGTCGATGGGGGCGGGGGTCTTGCCGTACTCGCCGCGGCAGTAGGCGCGCAGCTCCGCGCCCACGTTCTTGTAGCGCTCGCCGGCCAGCACGTTCTGCACCGCCTGGGTGCCGATCAGCTGGCTGGTGGGGGTCACCAGCGGCGGATAGCCCATGTCCCTGCGGACCCGCGGGGTCTCCAGCAGCGCCTCGTCGAAGCGGTCCAGGGCGTTCAGGCTCTTCAACTGGCTGAGGAGGTTGGAGAGCATGCCGCCGGGGATCTGATAGGTCAGGCACTGGGTGTCGGTGCTCATGGAGATGGGGTTCAGGGTGCCGGAGGCCAGGAACTCCGCACGGACGGGCTTGAAGTAGGTCGCGATCTGGAAGAGCTTGTCGTCGTCCAGGTCGATCTGGTAGCCCATCTCACGCAGGGCGAAGGCCAGGGTCTCGGTGGCGGGCTGGGAAGTGCCGCCGGAGAAGGGCGAGATCGCGGTGTCGATCACGTCGGCGCCGGCCTCCACAGCCTTCAGGTAGGTCATGAAAGCGAGGCCTGTGGTGCAGTGGGTGTGCATGACGACCGGCAGATCCACCGCGTCCTTGATGGCGGAGACCAGGTCGTAGGCCTTCTGGGGGGAGAGGATGCCGGCCATGTCCTTGATGCAGACGGTGCTGACGCCCATCTTCTGCATCTCCTTGACGATCTCCACATACTTCTCCAGGGTGTGCACGGGGCTGGTGGTGTAAGAGATGGCGCCGGAGGCGATGGCCCCGCTCTTGACGGTCTCCTCGATGGCGACGCGGAGGTTGTCCACGTCGTTCAGGGCGTCGAAGATGCGGATGATGTCGATGCCGTTGCGGACAGAGGCCCGGACGAAGCGGCGGACCGCGTCGTCGCTGTAGTGCTTGTAGCCCAGGATGTTCTGGCCGCGCAGCAGCATCTGCAGCTTGGTGTTGGGCATCTTGGCGCGGATCTTCCGCAGCCGCTCCCAGGGATCCTCGTTCAGGAAGCGCAGGCAGACGTCAAAGGTGGCGCCGCCCCAGACCTCGGCAGAATAGAACCCCGCCTGGTCGATGGTCTCCAGGATCGGCTCGAACTTGTCATAAGGGAGGCGCGTGGCGATCAGGGATTGGTTCGCGTCGCGAAGGACGGTCTCGGTGAATTGTACTTTCTTCATGCTACCCTCCTGTTTCT
>JAFZOC010000015.1 GCA_017550765.1 Oscillospiraceae bacterium | reverse complement strand
TGGGGGGCGGCTGCTCCGGCTGCGGGAAAGGCGGCGGGCGCGGCGCCTGCCCCGGCTGCGCAGACAGACGCAAATAACGATCGCCCGAGTGAGGACGATCGCCTGAATGAAAAGAAAGCGCCCGCATCTGCGGGCGCTTTCTTTTCCTGTTTTGATCCGCCGTCGTCTTACGGCCGGGCCGCCGCGTCGGGAGCTGCTGGTTTGCATGATACACGTCCGGCCGCTCAGTCTCCCTCCGAGGGGTCCACGTGGACCATGATGTGCTTCACGTCGGGATGCTCCGCCTCGATGCGGTCGTGGACCCGCTGGGCGATGGCGTGGGCGTCCCGGAGAGAGAGGGAGCCGTCGGCCAGGATCTCCAGATCCACATAGATGCGGCTGCCGAACTGGCGGGTCCGCATGCGCCCGATGCCCAGGACCCCCTCCTGGGCCAGGGCGGTCTGGCGCAGCTGCTGTTCCGTCTCCTCGTCGCAGGCCCGGTCCACCATCTTCTCCGTAGCGTCCCGGAAGATGTCATAGGCCGCCTTCAGGATGAACAGGCAGATGAGCAGGCTCGCCAGGGGCTCCATCACGGCCACGCCCAGCCGGGCGCCCGCGATGCCGATCAGCGCGCCGATGGAGGAGAGGGCGTCGCTCCGGTGGTCCCAGGCGCTGGCCATCAGGGCGCTGGAGCGCAGTTTCTTGGCGTAAAAGCGGGTATACCAGTACATGGCCTCCTTGACCACGATGGACACCGCCGCCGCGATCAGGGCCAGCAGACCCGGCTCCTGGACCTCGCCGGCCTCGCCGACGATCTGCATGACGGCCCGGTAGCCGATCAGCACGCCCGTGCCCGCCAGCAGCACCGCCAGCACGATCGCAGCCACGCACTCGAAGCGCTCGTGGCCGTAGGGGTGCTCCCGGTCCGCCTCCCGGACGGAGAGCTTCACGCCGATGATGACGATGAAGCTGCTGAGCACGTCCGAGGCGGAGTGCACCGCGTCGCTGATCATGGCCCCGGAATGGGCCAGGATCCCCGCCAGCAGCTTGAACAGCGAGAGCAGGGCGTTGCCCGCGATGCTCAGCAGGGAGACCCGCGTGGCGGTCTTCTCCAGTTCCAGTGTTTTTTCCATCCCAGATCCTCCCGAATATAATGCGCCCAGGGGGCAGACTTCCTGTCCCGTGGGCGCATCTCCACTGTCACGATCGTGACCCGGCTCCGAGCCGCCTGCGCGGCTCCGGCCTGTTCAGGGCCCGCTCCAGTCTATGGCTCTTGCGGGTCACCTACCACTGTATCAGATCCGGATCTTTTCGTCAAGAGGGGAGCGGGCATTTCGCGCTCCTCCGATCTTTTTCCCCAGCCCCGGCACTTGCCTCTACCCAAGCGCCGGGGATCGTGTTATACTGGAGACAGGAAAAGGCCCGACGGCCGCGCAGGCGGGCCGCCGGAGGAAAGGGGCCCGTCCATGAACATCTATCTGGCCTTCGCCCTGTTCTCGCTGATGATCCTGCTCTACTGGGTCATATCGGAGCTGTTCACGATCCTGTTCCGCTTTACGGGGCTCCCCGACGAGAAAGCGCGCTTCCAGGTGATCTCGCTGCTGACCGGCTGCGGCTTCACCACCCGGGAGAGCGAGATGATCATCTCCACCCGGCCCCGGCGGCGGCTGGCCCGGATCACCATGCTCTTCGGCTATGTGTTCAACATCACGATCGTTTCGGCCTTCATCAACGTCTTCCTCTCCCTGAAGATCGGCCAGATGGGGGACTATATGCTGGGCATCCTCATCCCGCTGGCGGTGCTGGCGGTCATCCTGATCTTCATCCGCGTCCCGGCCGTCCGCGCCTGGGGCGAACAGAGGCTGCAGCGCCTGGCCGGGCGCATCGTGCGCGGCGAGGAGGGCAACGAGGTGCTCCTGCTGGACTACATCGGCAAGGACTCGATCGCCCAGGTGACCCTGCGCTATATCCCGGAGGAGCACCAGGGGGTGCCCCTGGCGAAGACCGGCCTGAAGGCGGATACGGGGATCCTGGTGATGCTGGTGGAGAGCCCCGGAGAGAAGGCCCGGCCCGCCGGGGCGGACACGGTCTTCCGCCTGGGGGACAAGCTCACCGTCTTCGGCGACTATGCCACGATCCGCCGCACCTTCCACGCCCACGAGCGCTTCACCGAGGACTGAGCGCCCGGCGAGACGCAGGAGAGAGGGGGGAGCGGCATGGACCTCATCCGAAAACGCTATATCCTCTCGGGCCTGGTCCAGGGGGTGGGCTTCCGCTGGCGGGCGCGCCAGGCGGCCCAGGCGGAGGGCCTCACCGGCTGGGTCCGGAACCGGATGGACGGGAGCGTGGCCATGGAGCTGCAGGGGTCCCGGGAGCAGATCGAGCGGACCATGGATCTCATCCGGCGCGGCCGCTGGATCCGGATCGAGGAGGTCTGGGAGCGCCAGATCCCGCCGGATCCGGAGGAGCGGAGCTTCGCCGTGCTGGACGACGCCTGGTGAGGGCTCTCGCCGGACAAAAGAGCAGACAGGGCGCGCGAGCGCCACAACGGACACAGAGCGGACAAATGAAGTGCCCGGCGCCGACGGCGCCGGGCGGAAAAGGAGGCTTCCCATGAAGATCACCAAGCGCAACGGCAAGGTCGTCCTCTACGACGACGAGAAGCTGGCCAGGAGCATCCTGCGGGCCAACGCGGAGGTCCCGGAGGAGGAGCTGTCCCCCAAGGCCGCCCTCGCCCTGGCGGACGAGGCTTTCGACGTGGCCGTCCACGGACGTTCGATCGTCTGCACCGAGGACATCCGCGCGGCGACCTTCGCCATCCTGCGGGAGAAGGGCTATCCGCGGACGGCGGAGCACTATCTGGACTATGAGAAGTCCTGACGCCCGGGGCGCGTCGCGGACGGGGAGGACCGTGAGATGAGCTTGATGGAAAAACTGTTCGGCAAGAAAAAGAACGCCGATCCGGCGCCTGCGGCACAGGCTCCGGAGAGAACGAAGACGCCCGAGGGGACGCCGGGCCCCGCCCCCGGGACAGACGCGGCCCAGGTCCTGGCGGCCCAGCAGAAGACCTTCGCGGAGAAGGCGGCGGAGCAGGAGCGCGAGGGGAGGATCTCCGACCAGGAGCTGCTGCAGATCTTCCGGGAATGGTTCGCACCCAACACGGACTTCTACAGCGTGCCCGGCAGCCCCAAGTTCGAGGCATATTTCCGGGTGGTCCGGGCTGCCCGGGACGAGCT
>JAFZOC010000127.1 GCA_017550765.1 Oscillospiraceae bacterium | reverse complement strand
TGGCGCCGGTCTTGCCTTCTTTGCGGCGGATCGTCTCGTAGTCGTACTTGATGCCCTTGCCCTTGTAAGGCTCGGGAGGACGCTTGCCACGAACTTCCGCTGCGAACTGGCCGACCTTCTGCTTGTCGATACCCTTGATGACGATATGGGTGGCATCGGGGACCTCGATCTGGATGTCCTCGGTCTCGGAAACGATGACCGGGTGGGAGTAACCCAGGGTGAGGACCAGGTCCTTGCCCTCCTTGGAGGCGCGGTAGCCGACGCCGTTGATCTCCAGCTTCTTCTCGAAGCCCTTGGTCACGCCGACGACCATGTTGTCCACCAGAGTGCGGGTCAGACCGTGGAGAGAGCGATGCTCCTTGCTATCGCTGGAGCGGGTGACATGGATGACGCCCGCGTCCATCTCGAGCTTGATCTGGGGGACCAGATCGCGCTCCAGGGTGCCCTTGGGGCCCTTGACGGTGATGTGGTTGTTCTCGCCGATGGTGACTTCCACGCCGGCGGGGATGGTGATGGGAGCTCTGCCGATCCTAGACATGTCCTGACCTCCTTACCACACGAACGCGAGCACTTCGCCGCCAACATGCTCTTTGCGAGCCTGCTTGTCGGTCATGATGCCCTTGGAGGTGGAGATGATGGCGATGCCCAGGCCCTTCAGGACGCGGGGCAGCTCGTCAGCACCGGCGTACACCCGGAGACCGGGCTTGCTGACACGGCGGAGGCCCTGGATGGCCTTCTCCTTGCCGGGGAGGTACTTGAGCGTGATGCGGATGATGCCCTGGGTGCCGTCATCGATCACCTGGTAGTTCTTGATGTATCCCTCGTTGAGAAGGATCTCGGCGATGGCCTTTTTCATCTTGGAGGCCGGGACATCGACGCTCTCATGCTTGGCGCAGCCGGCGTTGCGGATGCGGGTCAGCATATCGGCGATGGGATCTGTGATCTGCATAGTGTGTTTTATCCTCCTGTTTTAGAGTTACCGCAGCCTGGGGCTGTCGGTCTCGGCGGGGAGGTCCCATGTCAATGCTTGATTGATCATGGCCTTTCCTCGCCGTTCGAAGGGGGTCTCCCTTCTTTTATCATTCGGCGGGAGGGATCGGCTCCCGCCGGATAAACGGATCTTTGGCTCCCCCGAAGGGGGGGAGGCAGGGAGCTGGCGCTCCCGCGCTGATCTTTCGCGAGACGAGGCGGCTAGGCGACGCTGTATCTTTTATACTGCGAGCCGCAGCCAACGAAGTATCGCGGAAGATCAGAAGGAAGCCTTGCGGACTCCGGGGATCTGGCCCTTGTAAGCCAGTTCGCGGAAGCAGATACGGCAGATGCCGTAGTTGCGCAGGTAAGCGTGGGGACGGCCGCAGAGCTTGCAGCGGTTGTACTTGCGAGTAGAGAACTTCGCAGGGGCCTGCTGCTTCAGGATCATGGATTTCTTAGCCATTCGTTCGTCCTCCTTAGCTCATGAAGGGCGCGCCCATGAGCTTCAGCAGCTCGCGAGCCTCTTCATCGGTCTTCGCGGTGGTGGTGATCGCGATGTTCATACCGCGCAGCTTCTCGATCTTGTCGTACTCGATCTCGGGGAAGATGATCTGCTCCTTCAGGCCCAGGCTGTAGTTGCCGCGGCCGTCGAAGGCGTCGGGGCTGATGCCGCGGAAGTCGCGGACACGGGGCAGCGCCACGTTGAACAGACGGTCCAGGAACTCCCACATGCGGTCGGCACGGAGCGTGACCTTGACGCCGACCTTCATGCCCTCGCGGAGCTTGAAGTTTGCGACGGACTTGCGGGCCACGGTCGCCACTGCGTGCTGGCCGGTGATGGCGGAGATGTCCTTGATCACGGCGTCCAGCGCCTTGGCATTGTCCTTGCAGTCGCCGCAGCCGACCGACACGACGATCTTGTCGACCTTGGGGATCTGCATGACGGACTTGTACTGGAATTTCCCCATCAGA
>JAFZOC010000126.1 GCA_017550765.1 Oscillospiraceae bacterium | reverse complement strand
GGTGGGATGGTTGTGGCCGCCGTCCCCTGCGTTCACCACCGGGACCCCCGCCGTGCGGGTGGCCACCAGGGGCGCGCCCTCCTTGGGGTGGCGCATGGCGATGATGTCCGCGTAGCAGCTGATGGTCTTGGCGGTGTCGGCCACGCTCTCGCCCTTTGCGGCAGAGGAGTTCTGGGCCGCGGAGAAGCCGATCACGTTGCCGCCCAGCTCGTACATGGCGGCCTCGAAGCTCAGGCGGGTGCGGGTGGAGGGCTCGAAGAACAGGGTGGCCAGTTTCTTGCCGTGGCATACCTCGCTGTAGGCTCCGGGGCGGGCGATGATGTCGTTGGCGGTGTCCACCAGTTCCTGCAGCTCCTCGGGGCTGAAGTCCAGGATGTCGATCAGGTGTCTCATGCATGCGCTCCTTTCCAGCTATCGTCGTTGGGGTCGTCGCGGAAAGCGATCAGCCGCCGGACGTCCTCGGGGCGGATGTAGCCCTCCTCGGCGGCCACGCGGGCGATCACGTCAAAGTTCGTCAGACTGTAGAGCGGGACGCCGGCTCCGCGGAAGCGGTCCAGTCCCTTTGTCATGTTGTAGGTGAAGATGCTCACGACGCCCAGGACCTCCGCCCCGGCGTCCCGCAGGACCTGCACCACTTCCAGGGCGCTGCCGCCGGTGGAGACCAGGTCTTCCACCACCACGGTCCTCTGGCCCGGATCCAGCCGGCCCTCGATCTGGTTCCTGCGGCCGTGGTCCTTGGCGCCGGCGCGGACGTAGCCCATGGGCAGGCCCAGCAGATGTCCCACGATGGCCGCGTGGGCGATGCCGGCGGTGGCGGTGCCCATCAGGACCTCCGCCTCCGGGAAACGCTCCCGGATCAGCTCCGCCAGGCCCTGCTCCACATGGTCGCGGACAGCGGGGGCGGTGAGGGTCAGGCGGTCGTCGCAGTAGACGGGGCTCTGGATGCCGCTGGCCCAGGTGAAGGGCTCGTCCGGCCGGAAGAAGACGGCCCGGATGGACAGCAGGTCCCGCGCGATCTGTTCTTCTCTCGTCATCCCAAAAACTCCTCTCTGCAGCGCCGCCAGGCGGCCACGGGGTCGGCGGCCTGGGTGATGGGCCGGCCCACCACGATGTAGTCCGAGCCCAGCTCCCGCGCGCGGGCCGGGGTGGCGACGCGCTTCTGGTCGCCCTGCCGGCCGTCGGCGAAGCGGACGCCCGGGGTCACGGCGAGGAAGCCGGCGCCGCAGCGGCTGTGGACGGCCTCCGCCTCCAGGGGGGAGCAGACCACCCCGTCCAGCCCCGCGGCGGCGGCGTTGGCCGCATAGGCCAGCACCACCTCCGGCAGGGGCTTTTCGATCAGGAGCTCCCGCTCCATGACGGTCTGGTCGGTGCTGGTGAGCTGG
Organism: Oscillospiraceae bacterium; assembly: GCA_017550765.1. The sequence goes on along the minus strand of JAFZOC010000126.1, from coordinate 4,775 downwards.
GTCACAGCGATCAGCAGGGGCCGGGTCCCGTCGGGCCTGGTCAGGCCCTCTTGGGCGGCCTCCATCATGGCCCGGCCCCCGGCGGCGTGGACGTTCACGATGTCCACGTCCAGCGCAGAGAGCCTCCGCATGGCTTTTTTCACGGTATTGGGGATGTCGTGGAGCTTCAGGTCCAGGAAGATCCTGTGGCCCCGGGCCTTGAGGGTCCGCACGATGGCGGGGCCCTCGGCGTAGAAGAGCTCCATGCCGATCTTCACGAAGGGCAGCTCCCCCCGGAAGCGGTCCAGGAAGGCCAGGGTCTCTTCCCCGCCGGCAAAGTCGCAGGCAACGATCAGGTCTTTAGGCATGTGCGCCTCCTATGATGTCTCGGATATCCTCGATGCCCAGCCGGTCCAGCACCCCGGGCAGGGCCCGGATGATGTCGCGGCAGGCGAAGGGGTCTTTCAGGCCGGCGGCGCCGATCTGCACCGCCGTGGCCCCGGCCAGCATCATCTCCACCACGTCCTCCGCGGAGGAAACGCCCCCCAGGCCGACCACCGGGATCCGCACCGCCCGGGACACCTGCCAGACCATCCGCAGGGCCAGGGGGAAGATCGCGGGGCCGGAGAGGCCGCCGGTGACGTTGGCGAGCACCGGGCGGCGGGTCTTCAGGTCGATGCGCAGGGCCAGCACCGTATTGATGAGGCTCACCGCGTCGGCCCCGGCGTCCTCGCAGGCCCGGGCGATGGACACGATATCCGTCACGTTGGGGGAGAGCTTCAGGATCAGGGGCTTGTCCGTGACGGCGCGGACGGCTCTCGTCACCGCCGCGGCGGCCGCCGGGTCCGTGCCGAAGCTCATGCCGCCCCCGTGGACGTTGGGACAGCTCACGTTGACCTCCAGCCAGCCCACCTGGGGCTGGGCGGCCAGCTTCGCGCCGACCTCGGCGTACTCCTCGACGGAGAAGCCGCTGACGTTGGCGATGACGGGCTTGTGGAACACCTTGGCCAGCTTCGGCAGCTCTTCCCCGATCACCGCGTCCACGCCGGGGTTCTGGAGCCCCACGGCGTTGAGCATGCCCGCCGGGGCCTCGGCGATGCGGGGGGTGGGGTTGCCGAGGCGGGGCTGGCGGGTGGTGCCTTTCAGGGCGATGGAGCCCAGGATGTCCAGGTCGTAGAGCTCGGCCATCTCGTGGCCGTAGCCGAAGGTGCCGGAGGCGGGGATGACGGGCGCGTCCAGCTCGATCCCGCAGAGATCCACGCTCAGTCTGCCCATAGCAGCACCTCCTTGTCGAAGACCGGACCGTCTTTGCAGACCCGCCTGGGGCCCTCGGCGGTCTGCTCGGTGCAGCCCATGCAGGCGCCGAAGCCGCAGCCCATCCGGGCATCGAAGCTCAGCTGCCCGTCCATGGGGCTCGCCGCGCAGACGGCCCGGAGCATCCCCTCCGGTCCGCAGGCGTAGAAAAAGCTGTGGGGCACGTCCATGGCCTCGGTGGCCCGGCCCCGGATGCCGAAGCTGCCGTCCTCGGTGGTGACGGTGGGGGCCAGGCCCAGGCGGAAGAACTCGTCCATCAGGATCAGATCCTCCCGGCTGCTGAAGCCCAGGACCACCCGGGGCGCGCAGCCGCGTTCCAGCAGCCGCCGGGCCAGGCCCAGCAGAGGCGAGACGCCGCTGCCGCCGCCGATCAGGAGGGGCTCACGCCCCGCTCTGTCCAGGTCGAAGCCGTTGCCCAGGCCCGTGAGCAGGTCCAGTTCGGTGCCCGTTTTGAGCGTGCGCAGCAGCTGGGTGCCCTGGCCCGCCTGCTCCACGATCAGCTCCAGGCGCTCCCCTTCCCAGTCGCAGACGGAGAAGGGCCGGCGCAGGAAGAAGCCGGGCAGGGCGATATCGACGAACTGGCCCGGCCGTTCGATGCCGGAGCAGTCCCCGGTCAGGCGCAGGCGGGAGAAACGGGCCGTCAGGGCCTCGTTCCCGGCGATGGTGAAGATGGCTCTTTTCATAGCGTCACTCTTTTGCGTATCGAAAGTTGCGTGTTTTCATGATCATCGGACGCCGTCCCGGTACACGGTCCGGCCCCGGTACACTGTCTCCTTGCAGCGGCCGCAGACCTGCCGCCCGGCGAAGGGGGTGGCCCGGCCCAGGGAGAGGAACTCCGCCGGGTCGATCGTATAGGCCGCCTCCAGGTCCCAGAGGGACCAGTCCTCCCCCATGGGGATCCCGAAGCGGGCCCTGGGCCGCGTGCAGAGCAGGTCCGTCAGCGCTGCCAGGGAGAGGACGCCGCCCTTCACCAGCCCGGTGTACAGCAGCGGGAAGGCGATCTCCAGGCCCACGACGCCGAAGGCGCTGTCCCGGAGGCCCCGGGACTTCTCCTCCGCGCTGTGGGGGGCGTGGTCCGTGGCGATGCAGTCGACGGTCCCGTCCGCGATCCCCTCCAGCAGGGCCTCCCGGTCCTCCCGGGAGCGGAGCGGCGGGTTCATCTTGAAGCGCCCGTCCTCCTGCAGATCGCGCTCGTCCAGCAGCAGATAGTGGGGCGCGGTCTCACAGCTCACGTCCAGACCGTCTTTCTTGGCCTGGCGGATCAGGCGGAGGGACTCTCTCGTGGACACATGGCAGACGTGGTAGGCGCAGCCCGTCTCCGCCACGAGCTCCAGGTCCCGGGCGATGGGCCGCCACTCGCTCTCGGAGCAAATGCCTCTGTGCCCGTGGGCGGCGGCGTAGGCCCCGTCGTGGATGGTGCCGCCGCGCAGGAGGCTCTCGTCCTCGCAGTGGGCCGCGAGCAGCTTGCCCAGGGCCCTGGCCCGGACCATGGCCTCCCGCATGAGGCCCCGGTCCTGGACGCCCTTCCCGTCGTCGGAGAAGGCGACGACGAATGGCGCCATGCCCTCCAGATCCGCGATCTGACGGCCCCGCTCGCCCACGGTGATCGCGCCGTAGGGCCGCACATCGATGACGGCGTCCCGGTCGACGATCTCCCGCTCCAGGGCCAGGTGCTCCACGCTGTCCGGCACCGGGTCCAGGTTGGGCATGGCGCAGACGGCGGTGAAGCCGCCCCGGGCGGCGGCCAGAGAGCCGCTGCGGATGGTCTCCTTATAGGAAAAGCCCGGCTCTCGCAGGTGCACATGCACATCGCAGAGTCCGGGCAGTCGGAAATATCCAGTTTTCTCCTGGCGGGGGGAGGCGGCGCAGCCGACGACGGGCAGCGCGCCGGCGCCGTCCATCTGTTCGTATCGGGCAAACACAGGCATGGCGTCGTCCTCCGAAAAAGCAAAGATCCTCACCGGGCAGGCCGGCAAGGAACGGCGAAAAAGCTCCGAAAACGGGGCTGTCTCTCTTCTCTTGCCGATCTCTCTGGGTCGTCTTAAAGATGCCCTGATCATACCATTCCGGGGGCTTTTTTGTCGATCGGCAGAATGACCAAAAAAGAGCGTGGCGGAGCGTCGCTTTTCCGACACGCTTTTACGTAGAAAAACGCCCCTCTGCGCCGCATCGCAAAGGGGCGGATCGGCCGGTCACCGGTCCGTCCGATAGGTCCGGATGTACTTTTTCGGCGACGCGCCGTTCTCCATGTAGCGGATCAGGATCTCGGCGCAGGCGTGGCTGTCGCTGTCGGCCCGATGGTGGTCCAGGCAGATCCCGAACCGCTCGCACAGGTCGTTCAGTTTGTGGCTGATCCCCGGCAGCAGTCTCCTGCCCATGACCACCGTGCAGATGCAGCGGGCATAGGGCCCCCACGGGATCTCATAGGCGCTCAGGCACTTGCACAGGACGCTCATATCGAAGCTGGCGTTGTGGGCGACCAGGATCCCCGAGGACAGCAGCGGCTCGATCTGCGGCCACAGTTCCGGAAAGGTCGGCGCGCCGCGGACCGTCTCCTCGTCGATCCCCGTCAGTCTGGTGTTGAAGGGGTCGAAGGGCTGTTCCGGGTCCACCAGGGAATAGCGCTCCTCCGTGATGCGGCCGTCCTCCACCACGCAGATGCCGATCGCGCTCATGCGGCTGTTGTATCTGTTGGGCGTCTCCACGTCGAATACGATGTAGCGCTCCCCCATGCCGTCTGCCTCCTCCGTCTCTTCGCTCCGGTCCGGGCGGATGTGCCCGGTCTCCCGTCCGATCATACCACAGATCCCGCGAGATCGCCAGCCCGAAAGGAAATTGCGCGCTTCGCGCGCACTTGCTCTTGAGCCTTCCCGGAAGATGTGATAAACTGGCGTCAGACAAATCCCCGGGGCGCGGATACGGCCCGGGCAGGCGCCCGCCGGGCTCTCTTCCCACAGGCGCCGGAGCTCCGTCCCGGCGCTCCGCTGCGTCAGTCCCGGCGGAAGAACGAACGAGAAAGGATCGTGTGATCGACTATGAGGATGACCAAGATCGTCTGCACCATCGGCCCGTCCAGCGAAAAGCCGGAAGTGTTCCGGCAGATGTGCCTGGAGGGCCTGAACGTGGCAAGGCTCAACTTCTCCCACGGCACCCACGAGGAACACCAGAAGAAGATCGACATGATCAAGGCGATCCGGGAGGAACTGGGCCTGCCCATCGCCATCATGCTGGACACCAAGGGCCCCGAGTATCGGATCCGCACCTTCAAAGGCGGGAAGATCAGTCTGAAAGACGGGGACGACTTCACCTTCACCACCCGGGACGTGGAGGGCGACGAGTCCATCGTCTCCGTCAGCTACAAGGGCCTGGCGGACGACCTGGCCCCCGGCGACCGTATCCTGGTCAACAACGGCCTGGTGATCTTCCAGGTCCAGGCGATCGAGGGCACGGAGATCCGCTGCAAGGTGCTCACCGGCGGCGTC
>JAFZOC010000125.1 GCA_017550765.1 Oscillospiraceae bacterium | reverse complement strand
CTGTTCGCGCGCGAACAGACGGGCCGACCTTGACCGGGACCTACAGCGCAAGGAACGGCGTCCGCCGCGCTCCCAGGCCGCCGCCGACCGCCGGCGCGGCGTTGCCTCTTGCCTTTTTCCCCGATCTGCGGTATACTCGGCAACTGGAATACCCGAAAAGGAGAACGTACCATGGATGTGACCATCGAAGATCCCGCATGGGAGGCCCTGTCCCACGAAGAGAAGAACCACGCGCTCTATCTGTCGCAGAAGCACACGCTGGAGCTCTTCCTGGAGCGCGGCGCGATCTCCCAGGCGCAGTACGACAAGAGCCTCCGCGATCTGACCGTCAAAATGGGCGAAGAGCGCTGAAGCGCCGGAGTTTCCGGCTGCAGGACCGCGGAGCCCTGCGCCCCCGCTCTTCCCGGATATGCACGAGAAGGCCGCCCGCTTCGCGGGCGGCCTTCTCGTGCCGTTTTTGTCGAAAACGTCCCTTCGGGGGGCTCTTGCGGGCCTGGCCGTCGGCCCGCCCCGTCCCGGAGGGTCCGGGCGCGTGTCCGGCCCTGCCGGATGGCAGGGCCGGATCGGCGGGAGGCGCGGGCGCGCTGCGGATCTCGCTCCAGTCGCAGGGCCGGGTCAGCCCTGTCCGTAGTAGGCGTTCTTGCCGTGCTTGCGCAGATAGTGCTTGTCCTGCAGCTCCTGGGGCGCGGGCCGGACGCCCGGGGCGATCAGCTCGCAGCGGAAGGCCATCTTGGCGACCTCCTCCAGCACCACCGCATTGTGGACGGCCTCAAAGGGATCCTTGCCCCAGGCGAAGGGGCCGTGGTCTTTGCAGAGGCAGCCGGGCACGGCCACGGGGTCCTTCCCCAGCCGCCGGAACTCGCCCACGATCAGCAGCCCCGTGTTGCGCTCGTAGGCCTTCTCGATCTCCTCTCGCGTCAGACAGCGGAGGCAGGGGATGTCGCCGTAGAAATAGTCCGCGTGGGTGGTGCCGTAGCAGGGGATGTCCCGCCCGGCCTGGGCCCAGGAGGTGGCGTAGCTGGAATGGGTGTGGACGATGCCGCCGCAGGCCGGGAACGCCCTGTACAGTTCCACATGGGTGGCGGTGTCGCTGGAGGGCTTCCATCTGCCCTCCGCCACCTTGCCGTCCAGGTCCACTACGACCATGTCGTCCGGCGTCATCCCCTCATAGGGGACCCCGGAGGGCTTGATGACCACGAGGCCGCTCTCCCGGTCGATGCCGGAGACGTTGCCCCAGGTGAAGGTCACCAGGCCGTAGCGCGGCAGCTGGAGATTGGCCTCGCAGACCCGTTCTTTCAGTCCTTCCAGCATCACAGCACCTCTGTCGCGCACCGCTCCAGCGGCAGCGCCCTTTTGTAGCGTTCCAGGAAGACGTTGAAGCCCGCCACGTCCGCCTCGTCCGCCATGAGGGTCGCGGACCTGGCACCGGCGAAGACCTTCTCATCCAGATAGTCCGGCAGGGCCTCGCCCTCGTCCTTCCAGAGCATATAGGCCGCCAGCAGCGCCATGCCGTAGGGGCCGCCCTCCCCCGCCGTCTCCATCACAGAGACCGGGGCGCCCACCGCCGCAGAGAGCATCCGCTGGCCCACCTCCGGGGTCTTGAAGAAGCCGCCGTGGCCGTAGAGCTTGTCGATCTCCACCTGCTCGCTCCGGGTGAGGATATCCAGGCCGATCTTGAGCGTGGCCAGCGCGGAGAGCAGATGCGTGCGCATGAAGTTCGCCAGGGTGAACTTCGCGTTGGGCGTCCGGGCGAAGATCGGCCGGCCCTCGTTCAGGTCGGTGACGCCCTCGCCGGAGAAGTAGTTGTACGAGAGCAGGCCGCCGCAGTCGGCGTCGCCCTCCAGGGCTTTGCGGAAGAGCTTCGTGAACAGCTCGCCCTTGCTCGCCTCCACGCCCATCAGTTCGCAGAACTCAGAGAAGAGCTCCACCCAGGCGTTGATGTCCGAGGTGCAGTTGTTGCAGTGGACCATGGCGACCGGCAGGCCGTCCGGCGTCGTGACCATGTCGATCTCGCGGTGCACGCCGAGGGGCCTGTCCGTGACGATCATGGCGAAGTCCGACGTGCCCGCGGAGACGTTGCCGGTGCGCACGCGCACAGAGTCGGTGGCGACCATGCCGGTGCCGGCGTCGCCCTCGCAGGGGGCCACGGGGACGCCGGGCCGCAGCGTGCCGCTGGGATCCAGGAAGCGGGCGCCCGCCTCGGTGAGCGTGCCCGCCTTCGCTCCCGCGGGCAGCACCCGCGGCAGGATGGCGCGCAGGTCGACGCCGGTCAGGGCTTTGAACTTTTGCACCATGCCCTCGTCGTAGTCCAGCTTCGCGCTGTCGATCGGGAACATGCCGCTGGCCTCGCCCACGCCCATGAGCTTCTCGCCTGTCAGCTTCCAGTGGATGTATCCGGCCAGCGTGGTGAGGAACGCAACGTCCCCGACATGTTCTTCTCCCCGGAGCATAGCCTGAT
>JAFZOC010000014.1 GCA_017550765.1 Oscillospiraceae bacterium | reverse complement strand
GGGGCATCAGCCAGATGCAGGTGGAGTGGTTGGAGATGCCGTCCCAGTAGTCCAGGCCCACGATCTCGTGGATCTTGTGCAGGCCGCAGCCCATGTAGCCGGCATACTGCACCACGGCGAACTTATAGGTCCCCCGGGCGATCCGGACGGCCTTCACCGTATCCTCCACCCCGTCGGGGAGCCCGCCGCCGTAGCAGGGGAAGACGAAGCCCACGCGCTTGGCCTCGGTGGCGTCGAGCTTGGCGGGATAGCCGCGCATCATCACGATGTCCGTGTCGCCCAGGACTTTCGCGATGCTCTTGGCCATGTCCAGGCAGTGGCCGGCGCCAGAAAAACAATAGATGATGTTCTCGCTCATAGTGACCTCCGTTCCGCTCCATCGCAGATCGCGCTGTTTTCTGTATGACTATTTATATCATATCCCGCGGGGAAAAACAAGCGGCGAGAGGGGCGGCGCGAAAAGGAAAAGGAGCAGACACGATGTGTCTGCTCCTTTGTGCCACGCGTATGCCCTTGCGGGCAGCGCCCGGGACCGTTCAGATGCTCTCTTACTTGATCTCGATGGTGGCGCCGACGGCCTCGAGCTTGGCCTTGAGGGCTTCGGCGTCGTCCTTGGAGATGGCTTCCTTGATCTTGGCGGGGACTTCCTCGACCAGCTTCTTGGCCTCAGCCAGGCCCAGACCGGTGATCGCGCGGACTTCCTTGATGACCTTGATCTTCTCAGCGCCAAAGCTGGTCATGACGACGTCGAACTCGGTCTTCTCAACGGGGGCGGGGCCGGCATCGACAGCGGGGCCGGCGGCGACGGCGGCGGCGGAGACACCGAAGGTCTCCTCCAGGGCGTGGACGAGCTCAGAGAGCTCCAGGACGGTAAGGCCCTTGATCTCTTCGATCATAGCAGTGATCTTCTCAGACATGATTTTTTCCTCCAGTTAAGTTTTTTGTGGTCCGCTCATTCAGCGGCGGCTTCGGCGGTCTCGATCGAGCCGCCCTTCTGCTCCAGGATCTGGCCGAGGCAAACGGCGAGACCGGTGATAGGAGCGATCATGGTCCCAAGGACCTTGCTGTACAGAGCGCTCTTGCTGGGCAGCTCAGACATCTCGGCGATCTCGCTCTCGCTGAGGATCTTGCCTTCCATGAAGGCGGCCTTGATGGTGAAGCGCTCACCCAGTTTCTTGCTGTAGTCGCTCAGGATGCGGAACGGCGCGATGGGATCCTGCTCGGTGGTGGCCAGAGAGGTGGTGCCGCTGAGGACGGGATCCAGATCCATCATCCCCAGTTTGTCCAGAGCCTTTCTGGTCAGGGTGTTCTTGACGACCGTGTAAACGACGCCGTCCTTGCGCAGCTCAGTACGCAGCGCGGTATCCTCGGAAACGGTGATCCCCTTGTAGTCCACCAGGACGCCGGCCTCTGCGCTCTTGATCCGCTCGACGAGGGCTTCTACGATCGCCTGCTTCTCGCTCAGAACTTTTGCGTTGGGCATGTGTGATTTCACCTCCGGTTGCGAATGATCACGCTCATAAAGAAAGCCTTTGCATCGAAAGACGCAAAGGCACAAAAACATTCAAGAAAATGTTGATGTCCTCGGCAGGATTTACGGGCAAGCCCACCTGCTGTCTTCGGAGCGCCCCAATAATATACGCGATGCGCGCGCATTTGTCAAGGGGGTATCTTCCGTTTTCCCGCGGAGTTTTTCTTCCGTTTTTATGTCGCTTTTTCCTGCGTCCTGCGCGACAGCGGCGATCGGTCCGGCTCCCGAAGGCCCCCGGGTCCGGCGGGCGGCTCGCGGCCTCCGGGCGGCCCCGGATCCGGCGCGCCCCGCTCACCAGCGGCGGCGGATCTCCCGCAGGAAGAAGCGGTCCAGGCTCTCCCAGCTCCGATCCTCCTGCCGCGGGAGCCCGTCGAAGACCCCGTCGATCTCCACGGTCCGCTCCGCGATGAAGGCGGCCAGCTCCGGGATGCGGTCGATCTCCTCCGGCTCCCGCCTCTCCCGTTTCAGCTCCAGCAGACGCTCCGCGGCGTCGTATGCCTCCGCCGGCATCAGCTCCGCGCAGAGCCGCCGGAAGTCCACCGGCGGCGCGGTGCCCTCCCGGCAGATCCAGCTGCTGCAGAGCAGCGGACGCAGGACGTAGAGCAGTTTCTTCGGCGCGATCTTCTTGCCGTTCAGGTAGAGCCTTTCGTTCCGGCGGGACATGCCCAGGTAGTGGCGGACCACAGGCCGCGGGGAGAAGCGTTCCTCCAGCAGCGGCCGGATCCGCTCGGAAAAGCCCCTGTCCACATAGCGCACCGGCGAGCCCAGCCACTCATAGAGCGCGGGGTCGGACCTGTACAGCAGCCGCAGGGCCTTGCTCAGGTCCCAGCCGGCGATGTCCCAGGTCTCGTCCACCGGCTGCTCGATCGTGTCCCGGGGCAGGTCCAGGCGCAGATAGTCCGTCGCCGGCCGGCGGTAGATGAAGCGCAGGTCGAAGTCGCTGTCAGGCGCGGCATAGCCCCAGGCCCGGCTCCCGGCCTCCGCCGCATAGAGCACCTGGACGCCGTAGATCCGCTCGATCTCCCGCAGGATCGCAGGCACGATCCTGTCCGCCTCTTGTTGTGTCATCTCGCGTCCTCCTTCTTGTTCCGGATGTAGGCCGCCACATGCCTGCGCTGTTCCTCCAGCGAGATCCCCGCCAGCTGCAGCTTGTGGGCATAGCCCAGGACCTCCCCATAGAGGGGCCCGGGCTCCAGCCCCAGCTCCTGCAGATCCCGGCCCAGCAGCGCCGGGCGGGCCATCCGCTCCCAGTACAGCGCCAGCATCTCCCGCAGCCGCGCCTCGATCGGCCGGTAGCCCTCCGCCAGCGCGTCCCCGTCGTCCCCCGGGGCCCTGCGCCCCAGGTGGTCCGCCCTGGCCAGGAGCAGCAGGTCCTCCGGGCAGATCGCGCGGTCGAAGAGCCGCAGGAAGGACCGGGGCTTCGCGCCCTGGGCCACCAGCATGTTGGGCAGCATGTGGAGCCTCGTCATGTCCCGCACATAGGCCCCGAGCTTCTTCTCCCGGCCAAGGCGGCCCAGGAATGTGCCCACCGGCGGGAGGCCCGCCTCCTCATGCCCGTAGGCGTGGATGCTCCCCTCCCGCTCCTCGGTGCAGAGCGCCTTGCCGAAGTCGTGGCACAGGGCCGCGAGCATCAGGCCCAGAGGCTCTCTGGCGTCGCTCCGCAGCAGGGCCGCCTGGTCCAGCACCTGCATGCTGTGCTCCCAGACGTCCCCCTCGGGATGATGGACCGGGGGCTGGGGCACGCCGATCAGGGCCCTCAGCTCCGGCAGCCAGGGCTCCAGCTGGCCCATGCGCCGCAGCTCCTCGAAAAAGCGCGAGGGCCGCGCCGCCTTCAGCAGGGCCTTCTCCGTCTCGCCCATGACCCGCTCCGCCGCCAGGCCCTCCGTGGACACCGCAGCCGCGGCGGCCCGGGTCTCCTCCTCCACCTGAAAGCCGAAGCGGGTGGCGAACCGGGCCGCCCGGAACGCCCGCAGGGGGTCCGCCGCGAAGCAGTCCGGGCCCACCATGCGGATCCTGCCTTCCCGCAGGTCACGCTGTCCGCCGAAAAAGTCCAGGATCTCGCCGCTCAGCACGTCCTGCATCAGGGCGTCGATCGTGAAGTCCCGCCGACGGGCGGCCCTCTCCAGGCCCAGGAAGGGGTCCGTACCTGCCGCGAAGTTTCTGCCGCCCCGCGCTTTCGCGTCCTCCGCCCGGGGCAGGGAGATGTCCAGATCCACATGGCGCAGCCGCAGGATGCCGAAGCTCTCCCCCATGCTCTGCCAGGGGCCCAGCCCGTCCAGGATCTGGGTCAGTCGCTCCGGCGTGACGCCGTGCACTTCCAGGTCGACGTCCTTGCTCTCGCGGCCCAGGAGCCCGTCGCGGACCCAGCCGCCTACGAAGTAGGCCCGGCCTCCGGCCTCCGCCGCCGCCCGGGCGATGGCCAGGGCCGTCTCCATCTCCCGCATGGGGCTCCCTCCTCTCCCTGCCGCGGCCCTGCGGACCGGCGATCTTCTTCTGTCCTGCAGTATATCACGGCCCGCTCCGCAGGACAAGTGCCCTGTGTCTCGCGGACGCAGTGGCGACCCCGGGCTGTGCGCAGAAAGAAGGCGAGGGGCTCTCCCTCGCCTTCTTTTGATCTCTGCCTCGGCCGGATCCGTCCAGGCCGGCTCATTCCGCGGTGTAGTTGTCGAAATAGCCCTGGATGAAGACGATCGGGGTCCCCTTGTCGCCGGAGCCGGAGGTCAGGTCGCAGAGGGAGCCGATCAGGTCCGTCAGCCGCCGGGGCGTGGTGCCCTCGGAGGCCATCTGGCCCACCAGGTCGCCGTCCTTCCTGCGGATCTCCTCCTCGATGGCTTCCCGCAGGGCGTCGCCGGAGAGAGCGGCGAAGTCGTTGTCCGCCAGGTACTTGAGCTTCAGCTCGTTGGGAGTGCCCTCCAGCCCCTTGGTGTAGGCCGGGGAGACCACCGGGTCCGCCAGCTCCCAGATCTTGCCGATGGGGTCCTTGAAGGCCCCGTCGCCGTAGACCATGACCTCGATGCGCTTGCCGGTCCTGGCCAGCAGTTCCGCCTGGATGTCCTCCACCAGGGCCTGGCAGTCCCGGGGGAAGAGCTTGACCTTGTCCTCGGTGGCCTTGTTGGAGCCCAAGAGCCCGTAGCGCTCGTTGTAGCCGCTGCCGTCCACGGGGGCGGTCATGATCTCATCCAGACCGAAGACCCGCTCGCCGCCGGCGGCCTTGAGGATGCGGGAGGTGCGGGCGCGGGTGTGGATGTCGCAGTGGATCACGTTCTTCGTATAGGCCAGGATGCGGCGCGGGTCGTTGGCAAAGACCACCTCCGCCTCGGCGCCGGACTCCCGGATCAGCTGCATGTAGTAGTCCACATAGTCCACGCCGGTGAAGCGGTGGAAGCGATAGCCGAAGAGCTCCCGCCAGCGCCCGAGGTCCAGCAGGTCCCGATAGGGGTCCACGCCCTGCTCGTCCAGGCTGTCCCAGTCCACCAGGTGATTGCCCACCTCGTCGGAGGGATAGGACAGCATGAGGATCACTTTCTTCGCGCCCTTGGCGATGCCCCGCAGGCAGATGGCGAAGCGGTTGCGGCTGAGGATCGGGAAGATCACGCCCACGGTGCCGCCGCCCAGCTTTTCCCGGACGTCGGCGGCGATGTCGTCCACGGTGGCGTAGTTGCCCTGGGCCCGGGCCACGATGGCCTCGGTCATGGCCACCACGTCCCGGTCGTGGAAGGCGAAGCCCTCCTGCTCGGCAGCCTGCAGCAGACAGTCGGGGACGATCTTGCGCAGATCGTCGCCCTCGCGGATGATGGGGGCGCGGATGCCCCGGGATACGGTCCCTACCATACGGCTCATTGGATACACCTTGCCTTTCTTTGGATGTTCCCCGCCCTGTCAGCGGAAATACCGGACCGCCGCCTCGAACATGCGCAGGTCGTAGCGGCCGGGGACGTTTTTGTAGAGCTCGGGGCCGACGCGCTCGGCATGGCCCATCTTGCCGAAGACCCGCCCGTCGGGGGACGTGATGCCCTCGACGGCAAAGATCGAGCCGTTCACATTGAAGGCCACGTCGGCGCTGGGCTCGCCCGCCAGGTCCACATACTGGGTGGCAATCTGGCCGTTGGCCGCCAGGGCGCGCACGATGGCCTCGTCGGCCAGGAAGCGGCCTTCCCCGTGGGAGATGGGTACGCTGTAGATCTCGCCCGGCTCCGTCAGCGCCAGCCACGGGGACTTGTTGGACGCGATGCGGGTCCGAACGATCTTGCTCTGGTGCCGGGCGATCGTATTGAAGGTGAGGGTGGGGCTCGTATCGTCCGGCTCGGTGATGCGGCCGTAAGGCACCAGGCCCAGCTTGATCAGGGCCTGGAAGCCGTTGCAGATGCCGCAGATCAGCCCGTCCCGCTTCTCCAGCAGCTCCATGGTCCCCTCCCGCACGGGGCCGGAGCGGAAGAAGGCGG
>JAFZOC010000124.1 GCA_017550765.1 Oscillospiraceae bacterium | reverse complement strand
TTAGTCCCGCGAACCGTCCCCCGCCGCAAGGCCTCCCTGGGCACCGACACCGTCAAGGCCTGTCTGCGGCATCTGCGCGCCGGCCATTCCGTCTGTCTCTTCGCCGAGGGCGAACAGTGCTGGGACGGGCGGAGCCTGCCGATCTTCCCCGCCACGGGGAAGCTGGCCAAGAGCTCCGGAGCCACCCTGGTCACCTTCAAGATCGAGGGCGGCTATCTCAGCTGTCCCCGCTGGGGCAAGGGCGTCCGCCGCGGGAAGACGCGGGCCTGTCCGGTGGGGATCTACCCGCCGGAGCAGCTGAAGGCCATGACGCCGGCCCAGATCAACGCCCTCATCGAGCGGGACATCCGCGAGGACGCCTGGGAGCGGCAGCGGCAGCAGCCCGTGGCCTTCCGGGGCAAGCGCCGGGCCGAGGGCCTGGAGAAGCTGCTGTACCTCTGCCCCCGCTGCAAGAAGATCGGGACGCTGCGCACCAGGGGCGACCGGATCTCCTGCGGCTGCGGGCTGGACCTGCGCTTCGAGGAGACGGGCCTCTTCGCGGAGGGCTCCCCCTTCCCGGACCTGGCCCGGTGGGCCGACTGGCAGCGGGAGGAGCTCCGCGCCCGGCGCTTCCCCCACGGGGAGACGCTCTTCTCCGACGGGGGGGCGCGGCTGCTGCGCATCGACGCGGACCACGGCGAGACCGAGATCGCCCGCGGGACCCTCCTCCAGACCGAGACGGAGCTCCGCTGCGGCGACCAGCGCTTCCCCCTGGGGGAGATCTCCAACATGGCGGCGGTTCTCACCTCCCGGCTGCTGTTCACCTGGAACGACAGCTACTACGAGATCCTGGGCGGCGAAGGCTGCAACATCCTGAAATACCTGCAGGTCTGGCGCGACCGGTGAACGGGCCGCGCAGCCCCGATGCGGCGTCCGCGGCGCCCCGAGCCGCCGTGCGGACCGCCCGGACGCGAAGATAGGAGGACGCTATGGACTATTCAGCGAGCAACATGACCCTTTGGAACGCGATCATCCAGCTGGGGCTCATCGCCGGCGCGGTGCTGCTGGCGAACCTCCTGCGGCAGAAGCTGGCCTTCATCCGCAAGAGCATGATGCCCATCGCGGTGCTGGGCGGCTTCCTGCTGCTCCTGGCCCGCTATCTGGGCCTGGTGCAGATGGACACGGAGTTTCTGGAGATCCTGGTCTACCACGGGATCGCCCTGGGCTTCATCGCCATGAGCCTGCGCGTCCCGCCGGAGAAGGACCGGGACGGCGGCGACCTGACCGGGCTCAAGTCCGGCGCGGTGATCGTGAGCAGCTACATGGTGCAGGGCGTGACGGGCCTGCTCATCACCCTGGGCCTGTCCTACACGCTGATGCCCGGGCTCTTCCGGGCCTCCGGCCTGCTGCTGCCCATGGGCTACGGCCAGGGCCCCGGCCAGGCCAACAACATCGGCTCCAGCTATGAGTCCCTGGGCTTCGCCGGCGGACGCAGCTTCGGGCTGGCGATCGCGGCGGCGGGCTATCTGGTGGCCTGCGTGGTGGGCGTGATCATCCTGAACGTCCTGGCCCGCAAGGGCAAGATCCCCTCCGCCCGCGGCCGGGAAGAGAGCCAGCCCCCCGTGGACTTCTTCCAGAGCCCTGAGGAGATCCCCGTCTCCGACTCCATCGACAAGCTCTCCGTGCAGATCGCCATGGTGCTGCTGGTGTATCTGGCCACCTTCCTGGCCGCCTGGGGGATCACCGCAGGCCTGGGCGCTGCGGCGCCGGGCGTGGCGAAGACCGTGAACGGTCTGATCTGGGGCTTCAACTTCATCATCGGCGCGGCCCTGGCCATGCTGCTGCGGGTGCTGCTGGAGAAGGCGCGGAAGGCCGGCGTCATCAAGCGCCAGTACCAGAACAACTACCTGCTCAACCGCATCTCCGGCTTCTTCTTCGACGTCATGATCGTGGCGGGCATCGCCTCGATCGAGCTGGAGGACCTGAAGGGCCTGTGGGTGCCCTTCCTGCTCCTGGCGGCGGCGGGCGGCGTGGTCACCTGGCTGCACCTGAGCTTCGTGTGCAAAAAGGTCTACAAGGACTACTATTATGAGGGCCTGATCTCCATGTACGGCATGCTCACCGGCACCATCAGCTCCGGCGTGCTGCTGCTGCGGGAGGTGGACCCGGACCTGGCGACGCCGGCGGCCAACAACCTGATCACCGGCAGCAGCTTCGGCATCATCCTGGGCGCGCCGGTGCTGATCCTGGTGGGCCTGGCGCCCCAGTCCGAGGGGAACACCTGGCTGGTGCTGGCGATCGCGGCGGTCTACTGGGGGCTGCTGGATCTGCTGATCCTGAAGCTCCACCGGCGGAAAAGAGCCTGACCGGGCGCGGGGCGCCTGCGCCGCGGCGCACGCCGCGACGCTGCC
>JAFZOC010000123.1 GCA_017550765.1 Oscillospiraceae bacterium | reverse complement strand
GTATTCCTCCAGCGTGATGTCCAGGGTGAAGATCTGCTCGGCGGCGCTCACGCCCACATAGCGGAAGTGGGCGGGGTCTGCGCTGCGCCCGGTGATCTCCTCGCTGCCGGGGGGATAGCGCAGGATGAAGCCGTAGCGCCAGCAGTTCTCTTTCAGCCAGTTCTGGGCGCCGACGCCCTGGATGTCCACCGCCAGGCCCAGCTCATGTTCGCTGGTCCCCGGGGCGCCGACCTTCTGCTCCGCGATGGCATAGGCGATCTCAGAGCTCCGCCCGGCGATCACCTGCCGATCCATCTCGTTGTTGAAGAGAGCCAGCTGTTCGTCCCGGCTGCGCGCCCCGGCGCTGAGCACCGGGTCTCCGCCGGCTGCGCGGCAGTCCGACAGCATCTGCTGCAGCGCCTTGGCGCAGCTCCTGTCGACCTGTACGCCCTCCACCGTTTTCAGGCGGGGGACGAAGCCGGAGTTGTCTATGTCGTTCCAGCGGTTCACCAGCACGATGACGCGGGTCTCGCCGCGCTGCTCCTGCCACTTGTAGAGCCGGAAGCCCGCCAGGACCAGCAGCAGGACCACCACAGCCACCGCCAGGATCTTCACGCTGGGCCGCAGACGACGCCTTTGCGGCTTGCTGCTGCGTTCTTCTTTCGTCGGCATCCGATCGCCTCTTTTCCTTGTCCTTCCGATGGGCACATTCTACCACAGGCGAGCTGCAAAAGACAGCATTTCCCGTTCTTTTTAAGAAAGATTAAGGATCCCGCCCCGCCCGGCTCTGCCGGCGGGCCGCCTGCGAGGGCCCGGGCGCTCGCCCACAGCGGCCCCCGGAAAACGAAAGATCCGTCTTCCGGTAAGACGGATCTTTTCGGAGGATGTTCCCTCTGTTTGAAAAAAAGGCCGAAAAAGATCTTGGGCCGGGCCTGCGATGGCGCCTTGCCTGCGGCACCGAGTACGCCGGCCCAGGGGCAGCGGGGCGCCTTCGCCGGACCGGGGGGCTGTTCAGCGGCCCTCCCGGGCCTCCAGATACTCCTCCAGCGTCAGCCCCATGCGGTAGATCTCCTCCGCGTAGTGCTTGCCCACATAGCGGTAGTGCCAGGGCTCGTAGACGATACCGGTGGACTCGCTGGTCCCGTTGGGATAGCGGAGGATGAAGCCGTAGCGCCAGCTGTTGGCCATCAGCCACTTCTGGGTGACGGTGTCCTCCTGGCCCTCGTCCAGGGCGGTGTAGACCTCGTCGATGATGTCCACAGCGAGGCCCAGCTGGTGTTCGCTGGTGCCGGGGGCGGCGACGGACTCCGCCGCGAGCGCGGGGGCGTCCGCCCAGGCCACGCCCGTCATGACCAGGCGGCCGATCTTGGTGTCGTAGAGGGACTTCTGCTGCGCCCGGGTCCGGTAGGCCGAGCAGATGTAGGGCCGGCCGCCGGCCTCCCGGCAGTCGGAGAGCATCTCCAGCAGCGCGCTGACACAGCGGCGGTCCAGCTCATAGTCCCGCCCGTCCAGTTTCATGGCCAGCTCCAGCTCCGGCGTGTACTCTTCCGGAAGAGGGGACCAGGCATTGACCAGGATCAGCAGGGAGGGGTCGCCGGCGTCGCTGGCCTGGCGTTTCTTCCCGGCCAGGGGCGTGAGAGACTGCACGGCCTGCTCCCACTGGCGGGTGCGGTCCGCGAGCCTTGTCTGGGCGGCGCCGGAGGCCTCCTGCTGCAGTTCGCTGAGGATCGCCCGGCCGGAGGCGGTCTCCTGCCGCCGCTCCAGAAAGCGCATGCCGAACTGGATCGCGCCGCCCAGCAGCAGCGCCAGCAGGACCAGCAGCCCGTAATGGGTCTTTCTCTTGTGTGTGGTCATGGCGCCTCCGTCAGAGAACAAGGATGCCCAGATGCTCCAGCAGGATCTTCAGCCCGATGAGGATCAGGATGATGCCGCCGGCCAGCTCTGCCCGGGACTTCCAGCGGGCGCCGAAGGCCCGCCCGATGTAGATGCCCGCGATGGACAGCAGGAAGGTGGTCACGCCGATGAGCCCGGCGGCGGGCAGGATCCGGACCGAGAGGAAGGCGAAGGTGATGCCCACGGCCAGGGCGTCGATGCTGGTGGCCACGGCCAGGAGCAGCATGGTCTTGAAGCCGAAGTCGTCGTTGAGCTCCTCCTCCTTGGAGAAGGACTCTTTGATCATGTTCGCGCCGATCAGCGCCAGCAGCACGAAGGCCACCCAGTGGTCGATGCTGGTGATCATCTCTTCGAAGCGGTAGCCCAGCAGCCAGCCGATCACCGGCATCAGGAACTGGAAGCCGCCGAAATACAGCCCTGCCAGCAGCGCGTGTCTGGGCCGGAGCTCTTTCACGCTCAGGCCTTTGCACACGGACACCGCGAAAGCGTCCATGCTCAGGCCCACC
>JAFZOC010000122.1 GCA_017550765.1 Oscillospiraceae bacterium | reverse complement strand
GCGAGCAGACGCTGAACCAGCTGCTGGTGGAGCTGGACGGTTTCAGCAACAACGAGGGCGTCATCGTCATGGCGGCCACCAACCGTGCGGACATCCTGGACCAGGCTCTGCTGCGTCCCGGCCGTTTCGACCGGCAGATCTATGTGAGCCTGCCCGACGTGAAGGGCCGCGAGGCCATCCTGAAGATCCACGCCCGCGACAAGCAGCTGGCGGAAGACGTGGATCTGGGCAGCATCGCCCGCGGCACGCCCGGCTTCTCCGGCGCGGATCTGGAGAACCTGATGAACGAGGCGGCGCTGCTGGCCGTCCGCCGCAGACACCGTTTCGTCACCATGGAGGACATCGACGAGGCGATCCTCAAGGTCCAGATGGGCCCGGAGAAAAAGAGCCGCAAGGTCACGGAAAAGGCCCGGCGTCTCACAGCCTACCACGAGGCCGGCCACGCGGTGGCGGCCAGGTTCTGCGAACACGCGGACCCCGTGCACTATATCACCATCATCCCCCGGGGCATGGCCGGCGGCTTCACGCTGTATCGTCCCGAGGAGGATGCGGAGAACTTCACCACCCGTGCGGAGATGTTCGAGGGCATCGTGACGGCGCTGGGCGGCCGGATGGCGGAGAAGATCTTCCTGGATGATATCTCCTCCGGCGCGTCCGGCGATATCCAGCAGGCCACTAACATCGCCCGGGACATGGTCATGCGCTACGGCATGAGCGACCGGCTCGGCCCGATCAAGTACGACAGCTCCGACCAGTCCATCTTCATCGGCCGCGATTTCGGCACCACCAAGAGCTATTCGGAGGAGACCGCCGCCGCGATCGACGAGGAGGTCCGCGCCATCTTCGACAAGGCCGCGCAGATCTGCGAGAAGATCCTCACCGAGCACGCCGAACAGCTGCGTGCAGTGGCGGAATACCTGCTGGAGCACGAGACCATGGAGGGCGACGAGTTCGAGTATTTCTTCGAGCACGGCGAGTTCATGCCGGAGAGCGCGAAACAGGCCCGCAAGGCCCGCTACGACCGGACCATCGAGCGCCCCGCCCGCAAGATCGCCCGCTTCGACGAGCCGGCCGAGGCCCCGGCGCCGGTGCCTGCTCCGACGGAGACGCCGGCTCAGAAAGAGGAGCCCGCTCCGGGAACGGCAGAGGCGTCAGGTCCCGACGCAGCGCCTGCTCCCGCTGAGACACCGGCCCCTGACGCGGGCACGGATCCGACAGATCCCGCCGCAGACAGCGAGCACGCTCCCGATGAGCAGAGCGCTCCCAAGGATGAATGAATGAAAAACAGCGACCGCGTGACGGCGGTCGCTGTTTTTTCGTCCCCGTCCTTGAGCGCCGGGACGGATCGTGCTATACTAGCAAAAAACGCATGGAGGAGAAGCATATGGCATCCGCAGGCTTTATCGTGACCGGGAACATGGGCGGCGCGCTGGCCAGGGCCGCCGCCAAGAGCGGGCTGGCGGACGAGCTGCTGCTGGCCAACCGCACGGCGGCGAAGGCGGAGCGTCTGGCGCGGGAGATCGGCGGGAGCGCGGTGCGCGTGGTGAGCAGCCGGGAGGCTGCCGCGGCGGCGGACATCCTGTTCCTGGGCGTGAAGCCGCAGATGCTGGAGGATCTGCTGGAGGAGATCGGGGAGACCATCCGGGCGCGGTCGGACCGCTTCGTCATCGTCTCCATGATCGCCGGGAAGGACCTGGAGACCCTGGGCCTGCTCCTGGGGAAGGACCGGCCCGTCATCCGCATCATGCCCAACATCCCCGGGGCCGTGGGGGCGGGCGTCACCCTGTTCTGCTGCTCCCAGTCCGTGACGGCGGAAGAGAAGGAGCGGTTCGTGCGGCTCATGGGCGCTTCCGGCATGGTGGCGGAGCTGGATGAGCATCTGCTGGCTGCGGCCTCCGGCGTCACCGGCTGCGGCCCGGCCTTCGCCGCCATGTTCGTGGAGGCGCTGGCGGACGGCGCCGTGGCCTGCGGGCTGCCAAGAAAACAGGCGCTGGCCTATGGCGCGCAGATGCTGCTGGGCTCGGCCAGGCTCCTGCTGGAGACCGGCGAGCACCCGGGCGAGCTGAAAGACCGGGTCTGCTCGCCCGGAGGCAGCACCATCCAGGGCGTGCGGAAGCTGGAGGAGCGGGCCTTCCGCGCCGCCGTCACCGACGCCGTGATCGCCACCTATGAGAAGGAGTTCTGAGAACGTGACAACTTGATTCTTTGGCCGTGCTATGATAAACTTCTACAGAGCCAGATCACAAACAGACCGAATTGGAGGAAAGAAGACATGACAGATCCAAAGGGGATCGAGGTCGCCGAACTGCATAAGCAGTATATCCTGCAGTCCTGGGGCAAAGCCGGACAGGACGTGCTCCCGGTGGAGCGCGCCGAGGGGATCTATTTCTGGGACTATGACGGCAACAGGTATGCGGACATGGCATCTCTGCTGGTATGCTCCAATCTGGGGCACAGTCTGCCGGAGATCGTGGATGCTATCCGCGAGCAGGCGGAGAAGATGTGCTTCATGGCTCCGGCCTACGCCTCGGAGCCCAAGAGCCGCTTGGCCCAGAAGCTGGTGCAAGTGGCCGGGGAGGAGCATTTCGCCCGCGTGTTCTTTACCAATGGCGGCGCCGAGTCCAACGAGAACGCCATCAAGATGGCGCGCATGGTCACCGGCCGCACCAAGATCTTTTCCTGCTATCGAAGCTACCACGGGGCGACACTGGGCGCATCCAACGCGTCGGGCGACTGGAGGCGTTTTGCGGCGGAACTTGGCGGGGCCAACGGCTTCGTGAAATTCATGAACCCCCACATGTATCGGGACGGCTACACCCGCGGTGTGGATGATGAGAAGGTCACCCGCCAGGTGTTGCACGATCTGGAGCAGCAGCTCTGCTATGAGGGACCGAACAACGTGGCCGCGATCCTGATGGAGAGCATCGTCGGCGCGAATGGCGTCCTTCTGCCGCCCAAGGGCTACATGGAGGGCATCCGCGCCCTGTGCGACAAGTATGGCATCCTGATGATCTGCGATGAGGTCATGAGTGGCTTCTTCCGCACGGGCAAGTGGTTCGCCTGGCAGAACTTCGATATCGTGCCCGATATGATCACCTTCGCCAAGGGCGTCACCTGCGGCTATGTGCAGTTGGGCGGTGTGATCGTCAGCAAGCCCATCGCCCGCTATTTCGAGGAACATGTGCTCCAGTGCGGCCTGACCTATTCCGGCCATACGCTGGCTTGCGCCGCCGGCCTTGCCGCGCTGCGCTATTACGAGGAGCACAAGATCGGCGAGCATGTGGCTGAGATGCACGAGATCCTCAACGGCTACCTGCAGAAGATGGTGGAAGAGCATGCCTGCGTGGGCGAGGCAAGGTGCATCGGCCTCTTCTCCTGCCTGGAGATCGTGAAGAACAAGCAGACACGGGAGCCCATGCAGAGATACAACACCCCCGGACCGGTGATGCCTTGGATCTTCGCGGAGCTGAAAAAGCGGGGCTTCGCCACCTTCGGCCGGGAGAACAATGTGGAAGT
>JAFZOC010000121.1 GCA_017550765.1 Oscillospiraceae bacterium | reverse complement strand
TCCTGGCCTCTCCGGCCGAGGGAGAGGTCCGCAGGACCACGATCCCCGGGGGCCTCGCGCTGAAGAACGAGACGCGCTACGAGCTGGACCTGGAGGAGATCCTGCGGGACGGGCCCCGGGTCCGTCTCCCCGCCGAGGGCCCCCAGATCCTGATCGTCCACACCCACGGCAGCGAGGCCTACACCCCAGCAGGGCTGGACCGCTACGAGGCCAGCGACGCCTATCGGACGGAGGATCCCAGTCTCAGCGTGATCCGGGTGGGCGACGAGCTGGCGGCGCGGCTGGAGGCGGCTGGGCTGCAGGTGCTCCACGACCGGGAGATCTATGACTGGCCCAGCTACACCGGCTCTTACGCCCGCTCGGGGGCGGCGGTGGAGCGGTATCTGGCCGAATATCCGTCGATCGCGGTGGTGATCGATCTGCACCGGGACGCCCTGGGCTCGGACGGGGTGATCTACAAGACCATGGCCGAGGAGCCCGGCACCGTAGCCAGCCAGATCATGCTCCTGGTGGGCACGGACGAGAGCGGGCTGGAGCATCCCAACTGGCGCTCCAACCTCTCCCTGGCGGTGTATCTGCAGGACGCGGTGAGCCGGGAGCGGCCCACGCTGCTGCGGCCGATCGACCTGGTCCCCCAGCGCTACGGGCAGCATCTGAGCCCCGGCGCTCTGATCCTGGAGGTGGGCAGCAACGGCAACACCCTGCAGGAGGCCCTGGCCGCGATCCGGCTCTTTGCCGACGCCGCGGCGCCGGCCCTGCTGGAGCTGGTGGCGGAAGACGGGGCGTGAGCGCCGCCGGGCCGTCCGCCGTCCCCCGGATGCTGCGATCTGATGAAAACGCGCCTTTACAAAAGGCGCGTTTTCTGCTACAGTAAAAGATAGCAGTACACCCAAACTAAACTATATAAACAGGAGGATCCAACTATGAAGAAA
The DNA here is from genome assembly GCA_017550765.1 of Oscillospiraceae bacterium. The sequence continues at coordinate 2,044 of JAFZOC010000121.1, read as the reverse complement.
TGGGTATGCCCCGTCTGCGGTTACGTCCATGAGGGCGACACGCCCCCCGAGAGATGCCCCGTCTGCAAGGTCCCCGGCGAGCGCTTCAAGCTCCAGGCTGAGGAACTGACCTGGGCCGCCGAGCACGTGCTGGGCGTCGGCAAGGTCTTCGGCGCCGATGTGCCCGAGGACGTGAAGGAGACCATCATCTCGGGGCTCCGCGCCAACTTCGAGGGCGAGTGCAGCGAGGTCGGCATGTACCTGGCCATGGCCCGCGTGGCCTATCGCGAAGGCTATCCTGAGATCGGCGCCTACTGGGAAAAGGCCGCCTTCGAGGAAGCCGAGCACGCCGCCAAGTTCGCCGAGCTCCTGGGCGAAGTGCTGACCGACAGCACCAAGGAGAACCTGCGCGTGCGCGTCGAGGCCGAGAACGGCGCCACCGCCGGCAAGTTCGAGCTGGCGAAGCTCGCCAAGAAGTGGAACCTGGACGCCATCCACGACACCGTCCACGAGATGGCCCGTGACGAGGCCCGCCACGGCAAGGCCTTCAAGGGCCTGCTGGAGAGATACTTCAAATAAGAGATCTCCCATACGGTCCCGGCCGGCTCCCGTGAGGGCCGTTCGGGGATGCTGCATCTTTTGACGGGCAAAGGAGTGGAACGATGGTCTGTACATGCAAGTACTGCGGCGGAAACGTCGAATGGGCCCTCGGCGATGCGACAGGCGTATGCAAGGACTGCGGGGCCGAGCAGGCGATCGAGGCGCGCGACCTCTACGAGCAGGCCTGTCTCCTCGCCAAAGAGGATACCGAAGAGGGCCTGGAAGAGGCCCTGCTGCTCTTTCGGTCCACCCGCGGCTGGCAGGACGCCGACGCGCAGTATGCCAGCTGCCGGACCCGGCTCGCCCGGCTGCGCTGGCAGGCGGAGTCCGCCATGCTGAAGGAGCAGGAGGACCGCTTTGAGGCGAAGGTGGCCCGCTGGAAGAAGATCGCTCTGACAGTGCTGGCGGCAGTGCTGCTGTGTTTCGCCGTGGTGACTGCCTTTACCCTGATCCGATTCAAGCAGTACAGCAAGGCCAAGGAGCTCTACACCGCAGGGGAATACGCCCCGGCTGCCGTGGCTTTCCGGGAGATGGCCGACTACAAGGACGCCAGAGCCATGGTATACCTGTCCGCGGTAGAGCTGTACAAGACCGGCCGGTATGCGGAAGCCATCCCCTACTTCGAATGGCTGGGCGGCAGCTTCGACAACGGCTATCATCTGCAAAAATGCCAGGAACGTCTGGCCGCCCAGGAGGCCGCCGCGCCGGGGCCGTGACGATAGCCCGGCGCTCCGGATGCAAAAAAGGAGACGCTCTATGTCTTTCGTCGATGAACTGCGCAAGAACACCAAGACCAAGGCCAAGCTCGCCGAGGAGAAGATCAGCGCGAAGGAGGCGGCTTTCCAATGGGCTGTCGAACGTACGCTGGATACGATCAAGGACTGCTGCCTGAAAGCCGGTCAGCGGGCGGAACGTTCCGTAGACGTTCCGATAGAGCCTTTTCATTTTTACGATAACGGGGACTTTGAACTCGAGACCCGTGCGGATGCAGAGCGTCTGGCGAACGAGGTGGAGCTCGAGCTCCTCACGGAAGGACTGGACGTCCGCTACAAGATCATGCTCAGAACGGGCAAGTTCGGGCATCCTCGCTACGTTGATAAGATCGTCTTCCACATCCGCTGGTGATCTTCCGTCCCTTCCGGAACATTTCCCGCGCCCCTGCGTCATACAGACGTGTGCGATCCCCCGCCGCCGGGGCGGGCGGACGCCGACGGAAAGGAGCATCCCCATGTTCGAAAAACTAAAGAAGATCCTGGCGATGGTCAAGCGGGACCGTGCCGCGTCGAAGAAAGGCGATCCTCTCTCCGCCCGCAGCGTCGAGAACGTCGCCGACCTGAACGACCGCTTCTCCCGCGCCAGACAGCAGGGCAAGGAAGAGGACGGCAAGTTCTCCGGCCACGGCGGCAGCTTCCGACCGGGCCGCGCCCGCCAGGCACAGCGGCAGCGAACGCTGCGCGCCCTGCCG
>JAFZOC010000120.1 GCA_017550765.1 Oscillospiraceae bacterium | reverse complement strand
GGGGGACGGATCCCCACGCCAGTGTGCGCACTGGCTCGGGATGACAGACCTTCGGTCTGTGTGGCTGCGCCGCTCCCGGCGGGGGCGGCGGTCAGCCGGGGATGCCCTCCCGGTGCCAGGGGGGCCAGCCGGTCTCCTCCAGACTGCGGACGATCGGATCGTCGGGGATGTCCTCCATCACGGCGTCTCCCTCCCTTCTCCGCGCGGTCTCAAGAAAGTTCTGTTTCTGCTTTCTTGTTCGCCTTTACCTTACCACGCCCACGGCGTTCTGTCAAGTATTAATTTCGTTTTTACAAAACTTTTTTCTCGTCCGCTTCCTTTCGGCAAAAAGGCCGCAAAGATCCGGTGCATTTTTCCCGAAACGCTCTTGACGATCTTTCGGTCAAAGTTTACACTATAGCTGGAAGACTGCACGCTGCGGGGCTCCGGGCCCCGCAAGCGTCCCGCCAGGGATCGCGCCGCTCGAAAAGGAGGTATGGATATGGCAGAGGTCCTGACTTACGACCGCAACATCTTCGCGGACAACCTGAAGCGCCTGATGAAGGCCCGCCACGAGAAGCAGGTGGACATCGCCCGGCTGCTGGGCGTCAGCAAGTCCACCGTCTCCAGCTACTGCAGCGCCAGCCAGATGCCCCGCATGGACAAGATCGAGACCCTCGCCCACCACTTCGGCGTCAGCCGCTCCCAGCTCATCGGGGACGAGCCCGCCGCCCCGGCCCCGGCGCCCGAGCTCCCGGAGGAGGAGCCCCTGCCCACCCCCCAGATCCTGCTGATCTACGACGCCCTCAACGAGCGCGGCCAGGCCGAGCTGACCCGCTACGGCCGCTATCTCACCAAGCAGAAGGAATACCAGGCCCCCGAGCCGCCCCAGATCCTGGAGACCATCCGCCACTTCCTGGTCCCCGCCGCCGCCGGCTACGCCAGCCCCATCCAGGGCGAGGACTACGAGGAGATCCCCCGCACCCCCGACACCCCCGCCGGCGCCGACTTCTGCATCACCATCCAGGGCGACAGCATGGAGCCCTTCATCCCCGACGGCTCCCTGGTCTACGTCAAGCGCGGCGCCCCCATGAAGGAGTTCGAGGTGGGCGTGTTCTTCGTGGACGGGGACGTGTTCTGCAAGCAGTGGTGCACCGACTACGCGGGCACGCTCCATCTGCTCTCCGCCAACCCCCTGCGGGAGGACGCCAACATCAGCATCCCCCGGGACAGCGGCCGCAGCTGCATCTGCTTCGGCAAGGTGCTGCTGGGGCGCAAGCTCCCCCAGCCGGAGTACGACTGAGCGAGGGGGACGGATCCCCACGGCCAGTCTGCGGACTGGCCTCGGGATGACAGCGCCTGCGGCGCTGCGCGGCTGCGGCCGCGGGGGACGGATCCCACCCGCGTGTCATGGCGAGGAGGGCCCTTGGGCCCGACGTGGCCATCCGTCTCCCGGGACGCGGATCCCACCCGCGTGTCATGGCGAGGAGCGCCGCAGGCGCGACGTGGCCATCCGTCTCCTCCGCCGCGGGGAGATGCGGATCCCCACGCCAGTGTGCGCACTGGCTCGGGATGACAACATCTGCGATGCTGTGCGCTCCGCGCGTCCATCATCCCTTCATCCCTTCATTCCTTCATCCCTTCATCCCTTCATCCCTTCATCCCTTGACGAATATCAACAATATATAACGGAGGACGAACGCCATGATCCTGAACACCAAGCAGTATCTCGGCCCCTGCGCCTGCGGGCGCGACCACGAACTGCGCACCAAGCTGGTGGTGTGCGAATACGGGGCGCTCACGCGCTTCGAGCAGTACATGGACGACTGCGGGCTCTCGGGCCGCCGCATCGTCATCTACGACACCAACACCTACAACTTGCCCGGCATGGTCCACGTGAAGGCCGACCAGGAG
>JAFZOC010000119.1 GCA_017550765.1 Oscillospiraceae bacterium | reverse complement strand
GCTGGCACGACGCGGTCCGCCGGCGCACGCTCCCCGCGCCCGCCGGTACGGCCCCTGTGGGGCAGGATCCTGAAAACTGGGCGCGGAAGAGCGAAAACTGCGCCGCTGCGGCGGCGCAGCATGTATGATCTGCCCCGGTCCAGGCAAGAATAGGTCTGCAAGCCAATGCAGACCATTTTTTTGATCAGGAGGGTACGATATGAACAGCAAGGGCTCCGGCGGTCGGCTGGAAGGTCTGTTCACGGGCAAGGGCTTCTACATCGTGCTGTTCCTCTGCGCTGCGGTGATCGGCGTTTCCGCCTGGATGCTGGCGGCAGGGGACAAGACTGTAGATGGAGAGCTCAGCCCTGTCAGTCAGAACGAGGGACATCGGGTGGAGACCGTCCTCCTCCCGCCGGACCAGGACATGCTCCCGGTCCTGAAAGAGGACACGGAGGGGCTGGCCCCGGTGATCCGGGAGGACACGGAACAGACCGAGCCGGTCCAGGAGGTCTTCGGCGAGGAGACCGAGACGGTCGATCCCCGCTATCTCTGGCCGGTCAGCGGTGTGGTAGCGCGCTTCCACGACCCGGACCATCTGGTCTACGACGAGACCATGCGGGACTGGCGCACCCATGAGGGCATCGACATCCTGGCGCCCCTGGGCGAGGTGGTCACCGCCGCCCATGCCGGGGTGGTGGAGAGCATCGCCCGGGACGACCTGATGGGCGTCATCGTCACCGTGAGCCACGGCGACGGGGTGTGCACGGTGTATGCGGGCCTGGCGGAAGGCCCCGCGGTGGCGGTGGGAGACCGGGTGGAGCCCGGGACCGCGATCGGCGCGATCGGGACCACGGCCCTCTGCGAGGTCGGCCAGGAGCCCCATCTGCACTTCGCGGTGCAGGTCTACGGCGTGGACAAGGACCCGCTGGACTATCTGCCGGCATGACGGACGATCTGTCGGCACAAGGGAACAGGCAGGACCGGGGAGGGAGCTCCCCGGCCCTGCCTGTTTCATCCTTCGGCACCTTCGGCGCCATTTTGCCGCGTCTCGGAGCGTCTGCGTCCGAAAAAAAAGAGATCGCCCCTTGACAAAGCCGGTCTATCCATGATAGACTGGCTTCGTAGTCGATAGACGATAGACCGGCCCGGGCCGCGCTCGGACCGGCCTTGCCCGAGAACAGACCGACGACAGGAGGGAGCGACGATGGAAGACAAGAGGCTCGGCGCGGTGGAGTCCCGCTTCGCCGACATCATCTGGGACAACGCGCCTCTGAGTTCCGCAGAGCTGGTGCGCCTGTGCGCGAAGGAACTGGACTGGAAGAAGTCCACCACCTATACGGTGCTGAAAAAGCTCTGCGAGCGTGGCATCTTCCAGAACGTGGACGGGACCGTGAGCCCCCGGATCTCCCGGGCGGAGTTCAACGCCGCCCAGAGCGAGCGCTTCGTGGAGGAGACCTTCGCCGGGTCGCTGCCGGCCTTCCTGGCCGCCTTCGCGTCCCGCAAGCCTCTCAGCGCCCGGGAGCTGGACGAGATCCAGGAGATGATAGACGGCTATCGGGAGGGGAGACGCAATGGTTGATCTCTTCCTGAAACTCCTGAACATGAGCGTGGCGGGGAGCGTCCTGATCCTGGCCGTGATCCTGCTGCGCGTCCTCTTCAGGCGGGCGCCCCGCTGGATCTTCTGCGCCCTGTGGGGCCTGGTGGCCCTGCGGCTGATCTGCCCGGTGGGCATCCCCTCGCCGTTCTCGGCCTTCCAGGCTGCCCCCGCGTTCGTCAGCGACAGCGGGACGGTGGAGGTCTTTCGCCCTGCCGGCGGCAGCGAGAAGCCCATGCTGGCGCTGGACACCGTGCAGATCGAGACGCCCCGGCGGGACAGCGACACGATCGCAGAGATCCCGGGCACGGACCTGGCCATCACCCAGCGCAGCCGGGACGCCTATCTGCCCCCGGTGGTGCAGATCTGGCTGCTGGGCGTAGGGGCGATGCTGCTCTACGCGTTGATCAGCACCCTGCTGCTGCGGCGGAAGGTGGCCGCGTCCCTGCCCCTGGAGGGGCAGGCCCGGATATGCGACGCGGTGCCGACGCCCTTCATCCTGGGGATCTTCCGGCCGCGGATCTATCTGCCCTCCGGCCTCGGCGAGGAGGAGCGCAGCTTCATCCTGGCCCATGAGGAGGCCCACCTGCGCAGGCTCGACCATATCTGGAAGCCCCTGGGCTTTCTGATCCTCAGCGTCCACTGGTTCGATCCCCTCTGCTGGCTGGCCTATGTGCTGCTGTGCCGGGACATCGAGCTGGCCTGCGACGAGAAGGTCATCCGCGAGCTGGGGCGCGACGAGCGCGCGGCCTATTCGCAGACGCTGCTGGACTGCAGCGCCCACCGCATCCTCGCCGCCTGCCCGGTGGCCTTCGGGGAGACGGGCGTGAAGACCCGCGTCAAAGCGGTGCTGGACTACAAGAAGCCCGCGTTCTGGATCGTCCTGACCGCCGCGCTGGCGGTGCTGGCGCTGGTGCTCTGCTTCGCCACCGACGCCATGCCCAAAGAGCCGGACCTGTCCCTTCTCAACTACGAGAACGCGATATCCCTGATCGCCCAGGACGACACCGTGCCTTCCGCGGTCCTCACCCGCGAGGGGCGCACCGGCATGCAGCCGGGGGTGGCGGACAGAGAGGCGCTGATCGCCTATCTCCAGGCGGCGCGCTGGACCCAGCGCCGCGCGCCCAAGGAGGAGCCCGGCGAACACGGCTCCATCGCGTTCACGATCGGGCCGGACTACCAGATCGTCGTCTATGCCTATCCCCGCGTGGCGGCCGTCCGCGTCCTGGACGAGACCCGCTGGTACCGCATCCGCTCCGGGGACTATGAGGCGGCCCTGGCGGCCTTCATCCCCGCGCCCTCCACGGAGCCGGACCGACTTCCGGAGCCTCTGGCGGTGGAGTTCGAGACGAAGTACGGCACGGGCCAGGTGATGGCGCCCCTGTCGGACCATATCCTGTTCAGCGGCGCATACAGCACCGCCCAAGTGAACGGGAGCACCTACGACTTCCAGAAGGGCGTCGAGGAGAGCGTGCGCCTGGACTTCATCCGGGCGGAGGAGGAGCTGCTGGGGCGCCTGGGCGAGAGCGAGGGCGTTATCCTGCGGGTGCTGTCGGGCTATCCCTGCTTCTCGGACTCCGCCAAGCGGACGATCTATCTGGACGCTGGCGCCTGCCGGAGCTGGCAGCAGATCCTGGCCACCCTGAGCGCAGTCGAGGGGGACTACGCCAACTACGGCTATCTCTACGCCAAGGCCGACCGCCTGGCCCGGGAGCTGGGCTGGACCAGGGACGATACTGCCCGGGCGGATCCCTCCGTCTTCGCGGAGGATCCCTCGCTGCTGCAGCTGGTCTATCCCTGTTTCGACGCGGTCTACACCGCGCCGGAGAAGATCGCCGCCTGCAAGGCCCTGGCCCTCGAGATGGACGGGGAGACGGAGGATGATCTCCTGGCGAACGTCGCCGCCTGGGCGGCGGGACAGGGCCTCGCCTTCACGCCCACGGAGATCCGCTTCGCGCCCTATGGCGAGGCCTGCCCCCTGAAGATCCGCTGCCACTACGTCGAGTTCCTCCGCCTGGCCGGCTACACCGGGGACTACTCGGTCCGGGAGGGCTATCAGAAGGAGGACGGGCTCGCTGACGTGGATACGATGCTCCGGACCCTCGGGCGACTGGACGAGCGGCTGAACGAGATCTGTCTGCACCTGGGCGTGACCGAGATCCGGCGGCTGCCCGTACAGCTGACGGACGGCCTCTATGCGATCAGCGGCAAGGACTACAGATGTCGCATCTACGGGAGCGTCGACAACGGCACGTACTACATCAAGTCCTGCTCTTTGGGCGAAGTGGAGGCATGTTTCGCCCAGTACGCGTTCAACGCCCTCGGCGGGTGGGAGGACCCGGCTCAGGAGGACTGGCTCGCGGAAGCGCTGTACTACTACCTGTCGCAGGAGCCGCTCTATGAGAACGTCCGCATGCGGGCGGAGGCTGACCCGGACTGGATGGCTGAGATCGAGGAGACGATCGGCGGGCCCTTCGACGATCCGGAGGACCATCTCCTGTACATACGGCGCTTAGCTGTCGAGGAGACGGAGACGACGGGCTACGATCTCAGGCGCCTGGTCAAGAACTGGAGCCTGATGAGCATGGCCTTCGGCGACTGGTTCGCCGAGACCTACGGGGAGGATGTGTTCATCGCCTCCGCGCTGGCCCCCTCCACGATCCGGGAGCGCACCGGCAAGACCCTGGATCAGCTCCTGGACGACTTTTGTGAAGACGTGCTGACGGGCTGATCCCATGGCGCGGCGCTACACGAAAAGATAAAAATGCGCATCCCCCGGCTCTCGCCGGGGGATGCGGAGACTGTCAAAAAACCTCGCTGTAGCGTCAGATGACAGAGCAGCGGGGGAGCTCGAGGGGGCAAGGCCCCTTGCTCGCCTTGCCGCTTTGCCATTCCCGGGCCTGCTTCGCGACGGCCCGCCAATGGCGCGGCTGCG
>JAFZOC010000118.1 GCA_017550765.1 Oscillospiraceae bacterium | reverse complement strand
TCGCGCCGGCCTTGAGCTTGGCCAGGGTCGTGCGCTCCGTGGAGTCCACGCCCTTGATCTGCTCCATCTCCATCTCCCTGGAGGCGCCTTCTTCCAGATAGGCCTCGGTGACCGGATCCAGGATGCGCTTGCCCAGACCGTCCCCGGAGCCGTAATGTTTCTCCACATAGCGTACATGGGCGTTCTTCCCCAGATAGAAACGGTGGATGCCGTCGTGCTGGCTGTCCTGTCCGCCGCAGTTGTCGATGCCGCAGCCGGCCACGATCAGCACGTCGCAGCCCTCGCCCACGAAGAAGTCGTTGTAGACCGTCTCCTTCAGGCCGCTCTTGGACAGGACCACCGGGATGTGGACGCTCTCGCCGCGCGTGCCGGGGGCGATGTGGATGTCGATCCCACTGCCGTCCGGTTTGGAGACGATCTGGATGTGCTCGGTGCTGCTGCGACCGGCGAGCTCGCCGTTGGCGCGGAAATTATAGGCCCCTTCGGGTACGGAATGGAGATCCGCGATCTCCGCGATCAGGCGTTTCTGGATCTCATCGAGCTTGACCATGTCTTCCCCTCCTCACTGCAGCCGCTGGCAGGTGCTGACCGGAGCCGTCTGCCCGATGAGCTTGGGCAGGATCGTCTCCGGGGTCCCCCGCTCGGTGATCTTTCCGCCGGAGAGCACCAGGATCTCGTCGGCGATCTGCAGGATGCGCTCCTGATGGGAGATGATGACGATGCTGCTGTCCTGGATCTCGCTGCGCATCTTCTCGAAGATGCGGATCAGGTTCTGGAAGCTCCAGAGGTCGATCCCGGCCTCCGGCTCGTCGAAGACGGAGAGCTTGGTCTGTCTCGCCAGGATCGTTGCGATCTCGATGCGCTTGAGCTCGCCTCCGGAGAGGGAAGCGTTGATCTCCCGATCGATATAGTCCCTCGCGCAGAGACCGACCTCCGAGAGATACTGGCAGGCGGCGGCCACGCTCAGGCGTTTGCCGGCCGCGATGCGCAGCAGGTCCTGGACCCGGATGCCCTTGAAGCGCACCGGCTGCTGGAAGGCAAAGCTGATGCCCCGGCGGGCGCGTTCGGTGACGTCCAGGGCGGTGATGTCCTCCCCGTCCAGCAGGATCTGGCCGGAGATGGGTCTTTCGATCCCCATGATGAGACGCGCGAGAGTGGATTTCCCACTGCCGTTGGGTCCTGTGATGACCACGAACTTGCCGTTGTCCACGGTCAGGCTCAGGTCGTGGATGATCTCTTTTTCCTTGTCGTCTTCTGTTACGGCAAAGCTCAGTCCTCGGATCTCGAGCATATCAGTTTGGCTCCTTTATCCATAGTGCAGCCCGTATTCTACACGTTTTCCTCTCGCTTTGCAAGCCCAGACGGAAAAAAGCGCCGTTCCTCCCGAACGCGGCAATAAAAGAACCGGAAAGACGTCGTCCGTCCTTCCGGCTCTTTTTCGGTATCGCAAACGGTCACGCAAGTTTGTAGTAGCACTTCTCCTGATAAGCGTTCCGGGCCAGGACGCCGTCATTGATCATCCGCGGCAGGAGCGTCACCAAACGGATGGGCGTCATCTCCCGATGGTCCTTGATCAGGGCAAGGACCTGTTCCAGGTCGTAAGAGCGGTCCGTCTGCATCCGGCCCAAGATCGCGACCTTGACCGCGCTGTCCAGCTTCTCATCCGCTTCGCAGAAGGCGCTCGTGTCGAACAGTTCTCCGCCCTGTGCGACAGTGCTCTCCGCACGCAGCAGTTCTTCAGGCTCCCGGGGCTTTTCCGGGTACTTGATGTCCGCTGTCGTCTGCTCCAGCATCCTGCGGCGTTCTTCGCCCTCCTGCTCGCTCAGCATACGCAGCGCTTTTTCAAAGTCTCTCCTGGCATTTTCCCTGTCTTGCACGATCTGCTCAAGGGCGCGCTTCGCCTTCTCCAGACGCGCTTCCCGCTCCCGTTTCTCCTTGATACGCAAAATGCTCAGAGTCGGGATGATCTTCTCCTCTTCTTCCTTGATCTTGCTCTGGAGCGTCTCCTCTTCCTCCAGATGCTTCAGCCGCGCATCCCGGTCGTCCAGGAGCTTTTTACGCTTGTCGTGCATCGTGGCGGAGACTTTCTCATCCGCTCTCTGCTTCCGTCTGCGCTCAACGTACTTACACTGATCCTCCCATGCTTTCACGTCTTTCTCATAACGCTGGCGCTCCAGGCGTATCGCCTCCGCGATCTCACAGCGCATGGCTCTCCTCGGCATAAGGTCCACAAAACGGCACCGCGCCCGCAGGGCCTGCGCCTGTTCGATCTGCAGGAACAGGATGCGATAGGACAGCAGATCGTGGAGCATCTGTATACCTTCGGTCCGCCCCTGCTCGTCGCAGTTTTCCGACGCGGCCCCGGCATCATGCGCATCGCTTGCTCCTTGCTGCGCGCTGGTATCTTCCTCGACCGCAGGCTCTTGCTGGACGCTTTGGCCTTGCTGTGGGAGTCGGTCTTGCTGACCGCTATGCTCCTGCTGGTCGCTATGTACTTGTTGGTCGCGCTGGTCATGCGCTTCCCGGGCCTCTGCCGCGTCCCCTTGTTCCGGTCCGTGTGCCGCGTCCCCTTGTTCCGGTCCGTGCGCCGCGATCCTATCCAGCTCTGCGCGGACCTGTACCGCCACATCGGACTTCACCAAGATCCGCTCCCCGCTGAGCTTCACGGTCTGATCGGCGAAGTCCGCGAGCGACGATACGGCGTCCCGCAGGCGCTGGAGCAGGGGCTCGTCCATCGCATTCCCAGCGATCGTACGGAAGGCCGCAGCACCTCTCACCAGATGCCTCTCCGTGAGGACGGAGAAGCGCCGGAGCATCTCGGTGACGTCTTCACGGACCTTGGCGACATCGAGTTCGCCTCTTTTCCGTCTGGCCTTGATCGCGCCGACCAGGGCGGTCTGGACCTGCATCCTGGCGTTGCGCAGATGGAAGACGCGCTGTTCCACGTTCTTCTCCCAGGCATCAGCCAGGCTCTCGTCCAGCGGGGCCTCCGTATACCGCGGGTTATCCAGGTCTTCCAGCAGCTGTACAGGAGGCACCGCGCGCAGGTGGGAAAGGAGCTCCTGCACCCGGTCCGGGATCTCGTCCTCTTCCCCCTCCTGCAGTTCGCTGAACTGGAAGCGGATCTGTTTCACTCTGTCGCACAGCGCGACCATGGCGTCGGCGCGGGCGCAGCCCTGGCCGTAGTACAGCAAAACGCCGCCTGGCAGCGCTGGATCCTCCAGCGGGAAGAAAGCCGTGCGCCGGAACTCTTTGTTCCTGCCTGACGCTTCGTTCTCCAGCGACATCGAACGCGCGAACGACTCGTACTCTTCTGCTGTCGCCAGCTCTTCGACGTTCTCTCCCTTCGTGTCTTCCCCCGCTGTCATCGCGCAGCGGGAAGAGCTGTACCCATCCGGATCCTTCCCTGGGATCCATGCGATAAAGTCTCTGTCCTCCGCTCCCTTGCGGTATAGGAAGCCCTCCGGGATCACGAGATCGTAACCGGGGAGATGGAGGGTCCCTTCTTCATCCGATCCGCCCTCAGGTCCCTGCGCCGTTCCCTCTTGCTCTTCAGCAGGCTCGACAGGTCCTTCGGCAGGCTCCTCGGGCTCCTCGGCAGGTACCTCGGGCTCTTCGACAGGCTCTGCGGGCTCCTCGGCAGGCTCTGCGGGCTCCTCAGCAGGCTCTGCGGGCTCCTCGACAGGCTCTGCGGGCTCATCGGCAGGCTCCGCGGGCTCCTCGGCAGGCTCTGCGGGCTCGACCGGCTCCACGGCTGGTCCGGCCGCCTGCTGGGCGGCCGTTGGCTCCTTTTCCTGCTCTGTCTCGGCTCCCGTCTCTTCCGTCCGAGTCGCGTCATGTCCTGCGGGCTCGACCACCTGTTCGGCGCGCCGATCCAGCACGAAGGGATCCTGCGCGGGGCCGTCCGCGGAACAGACAGGGCTGCGCGCTGCACAGGTGACGGAACACCACGCATAGAGGATCTCAGCCAGATCCCGAAGCAGCTCAGAGCCCTGGGGCGGCGCTTTTTCCAGCTCCGCGTGGATCATCTCCATCGCAGGATAGAGCCAATGCAGATCGTCTCGCAGTCCCTCCAGGCTCCCGATCGATGCGCGCATAGCCAGTTCTTCGACATCCCTGTTCATCTGCTCCAGGATATCGCGTCGCTCCGTCATGGTCGTGTCCCGCGGGACAAAAAAGACGTGGATATCGTTCCCGCCGCAGAGCGACGCGCAACGCCCGTCTTCCTGGAAGTTGAGCCGATCCCGGCCTGCCAGGAACTGCGCCAGCTCCACGATATCGTCCCAGCAGAGCGCATCCGGACCGATGCACGCCGCAGCGCAGGCGTCCGAGAGGGTCCAGGCGAAAGAGCGCAGCGCCTCATAGCTCCGCACGTACCGGATATGCCCGGCTCGGATCTCCGCCCTGCGGTCCGTACCGTTCGCGAAGGGGTCGTTGCCCGGCCGAAAGAGCTCGGCGAACGCCTCCGCCCGCGCGGCCAGTTCAAAGTCGCCCGTATCTTTCTCGGCGACGTTCCGCAGCAGATCCGCGAATGTCCCATCCGCGTTCAGGGCGAGTTCCCGGATCGGCCGGAAACTGATCTGGATCTGCGACGGTCCGATCATTGCGTCCTTTTCCGCCGGGGCGTACAGGTCGTACTGATGATGCTGATACGGCCCGGGATCGACGCTGCGGAACAGCAGCTCCGCATCTGCGCCCCTGTCGCTCTCACCCGGCGCAGCATCCGGGCCCTCTGTATGCGCCCGTTCCTCCGACAGATCCGCCCGCGGCGCTTCCCGCGTCTCTGCAGGCGGCTGCGTGGAAAGATCCTCCGTCTCGCCGTCCGGGTCCCTCTTCTCCTCCTGGACATGCAGGATACGCTCGAACGTCAGAGGCTCGAAAGATCCCCTCGTTCCGTCCAGTACGATGCTGTCCAGCACATCGCCCAGGTGGGTCGCCATCGCTCTCGCCTGGACTTCCAGGTCCTCCTCGCTGCGGGCGGCGCGGTCGATGCCGATCAGGTACTTCCGGTCCCCGGCCTCGATCCGCACGACGGTCTTCAACTGCAAGATCTTGAACGCCGCGATCGTCACGTCTTTTTTCCTGGACCAGATCTTGGCCGGGATGTTCCCCAGCAGCAAAGTACCGTACTCCTCGGCGTCCGAAGGCGTTTCTTCGCGCACTGTGATCGTGAACTCTCCGAGCTTCCGCCCCTGTTCGTTCACGAACGGATGGAAGAGGATGCGCGACCGCGTGCTCAGTTCTTCGATCTCATCTCGTACGAACTCGTATCCTTCCGGCAGCAGGAAGCGCAGCCTATCGTCGAAGCATACCGCGTCGCGCAGGCGCTCCGCATCCTCCTCGATCGTCCCAGACGTCCCGGACGCGCCCTCTTGCGCGGTGTCGCCCGTGCGTCCTTGCGAAGCTCCTTCCGCCGGATCGGCAGCCCGCTGAGGGCCAGCAGACGATCCCTTCGGCTGCCGCCTTTGGGAAAGAGCTTGTGTCCCCGTGTCGGGAGAGGCGGCCGGCCCTGCGCCGTTCAGCCTGTAAGGCCGGCATTTGACCTTCTCCCCGCTCGCCGTTACGCAAGTCAAGTCCGGGCGTTCATCGCCCTCGACCACACGATAGCGCAGCGTCTCGTCCACACGTTCCAGCAGGATGCCCGCGCGTTCCGGATCCAGGTCCTGCGCCGTTTGGACAAGACCCTCTGCCTGGACGAAAGAGCTGAGTCTCTTGCAGGCGTTCAGGTAGAACGAGAGGTAGGCGTCCAGACGTTTGTTTTTTACCTCGCTCTCGCCTCTGCCGCTGGAGCGGTCCACATCGAGCCTTGCGCTCTCCGTGCGCTCCTCATCCCGGGAAGGCTGTTCCTCTCTCGTGTATATCTTCAGATAATAGTGTTTTTCATCCGTTGAGAACCGGAGAAGATACGGGTCATCGGTCAGCTCGATATCCAGAGCGGCATCCGTTCCGTTCTCCGGCAGGTCCATGCGGAGCAACTGTCCCAGCACTTTCTTATCACAGAAAAATCGCGATCCGGTCATCTTTCCTTCTCCTTTTTGCCCGTCCCCGCGACCATGCGCGGCTGACGGCTCTTCGCGGTACAGGTCCCATATGCGATGTCGAACGATCATATCCCATTCCAGTATACCTGTTCCGAGGCCCAGTTTCAAGTGCGAACTGCGCACAGTTGCAAGAGGCTCTTCAAGGAACGACAGGCGCCCCGATCGTGCGCTCGGGGGACTTGCCCAGTCGGCAAAACGGCGTGCCGTAGCACGCCGTCCCTTTCTTTCGATGATCTCTTCTTCCGGTCAGATCGCCGGGATCGCCGGGCCTCTTTCGCAGCACACAAAAAGGTCCCGATCGCTGTTGGATACGATAGATCTCAATCCGCTGACGTCGACATCGTCCGGAACGCTGTCGTACAAGCCTTGGAAGAGCCGGAACACAGCCCAGTATCGTCCTACCTCAGGAACGATCGCGGACCGCCAGTCAGCCCTACAGCAAACGAGCTGGATCAAAACGTACTTTCCGTCACAGGAACGGAACTCCTCGTCCGTCATCGCTCTCAGCCTGTTTTGCGTGTACCTCTTCCCCGCCGTCTGCAACTGGATGGCGAGGACATCCCCATCGGTGAAGATCCGTTCTGTATGGAGATCCGGCTCGATCTTCTTTTTCGGCGGGAGAGCCGAAAGGAGCTTCTTGCGGAACGCTTCAAGGACCTTTTTCCTCTCTCGAAGGGCGCTGCCCCCTTCTTCCTCCCAGATCTCCAGGCCGAAGCCGCTGTCGATCATCTTCAAGGCCGCATCCCGCACTTCGTCGGTGAGGATGCATTTCTTCCACATGAACTCGGCCAGCGAATAATAGTAGTCTGCCCACTCGTCCGGGTCGGCCTCGTCCTGATCCTGCCGAACACATGCGTCTATGCGCCGGAGCGCCTCCGGCGGATCATATGTGCCTCGCGTCTGGAGGTCGTGGGGCCACGTAGCTCTCCCAACACATCAACAACGCCCACCCCCTTCGGGGATGGGCGTTTTGGTACGGCCGACGGGATTCGAACACGGCCTATTATTCTTTATCCGCCTTGATATCAGCGGACTTTTTATCTCCCGTTAGTAATTTGGTAGTAATATCGCCCCGATAGTACTCCCGCATCCGCTCCACATCGCGCATCTTGTCGCCCTGGGCCAGGTGCGTGTAGATCCCATGCACCACCCCGGGATCGGACCACCCGCCGATCTGCATGGTCGTGGCCTCGCTCCAGCCAAGGTGGTAGGCCAGAGACGCGAACGAGTGCCGCAGCCCGTGGACGCCCACCAGGGGGAGCCCTGCGCGCTCGCAGGCTGCGTTGATCTGCTTGCGGCTGGTGTTGGGGTTTCCGGTGATGATCGGACCCTCCCCCGCGGCCTTGAGCAGCTCCTCGAGCCTACCGATCATGACCGGCACGACACGGCGACCTGCAGCGGTCTTCGCGCCGTCTTTGGTGACCATCCCGTCCGGACCCTTGACACGGGCAGCTTCGACGCGGATCTCCAGCTTTTTGAGATCAACATCGCTCTTGTCCAGGGCCAGCAGCTCAGACCGGCGGAGGGAGTGGAGCGCCAGCAGCGCTGCCAGTTCGCCCGGCCGACCATTGATCTCACGGAGGAAGCTCTGGATCTGCTCATAGTCCAGCCAGGGCCTCTCCTTTTTGATCTTCTGCGGCAGACGCACCGCCGGCGGCTCGACGCCCTGCGCCGCAGCGGCAGAGCGCACCAGGCCCCAGGCGTTCCTGATGGTCTTCGGGGAGACCTCGCCCGCCTCCTCGTTGATGACAGCCTGCCATTGGATATCGGACAGTCTGCAGACCATCGAGCTCTGGAAGCGCTGCTTTCGGATCTCCTTATAGCCGCGCACCGTGGCCGGAGACAGGACCTTCTCTCGATCCGCGATGTACCGGTCGATCGCCTGGCCGAGGGTGACTTGCGGTCCGGACCTTTTTGCCGCCACCAGCCCGGCCCGCAGAGCGTCGATCTTGGCGCGGTACTCCCGCTCGTCGGCGGCCTTGACGGTCTCGCGCTGGCCGTCCAGCATGACCTGGCCCAGCAGGGAGCCGTCGGCCAGGACGCGGGCCTTCGGGTAGCGGGTCGGCCCCTTCTCCCGGCGTTTCCGGGCGAGGCGCTCCCCGCAGAACATGCAGTAGATACTGATATCGGGGACCTCTCCCCCGCAGTATTTGCAGATCATGGCGACACACCATAACGCCGGCAGAGCGCGTGGTAGGCGTCCAGCGTCTCTTCCGAGGCTTCATCGAGATGGCCCGCGTCGAAGATCCTTTTCAGCACGTCGGGGACGCCCTTGGCCAAGATGCTCGCCCTCTCCTCATCGGACCCGGCCGCAGCGAACTCACGCTGCATCTTCGCTTCGGCCTCTAGGATATTCTCCGGACTGAACTCCATATGCCAGAGGTTGATCCGGGCCCCTTGCGTCCTGGCCTCGGCGAGGTCCTGCTGCTCCTCCGCTCACTCTTGGGCGAGCTTTTCTATATATGCCTTTCCCCAGGCTCGCAGGATCAGCGATGGCGACTCACCGGAGGACCTTTTCTCCTGCATTTTGGCGATCGCGCTCTCATAGGCCCGTTCCCGCCGCTTGATGATCGCACTTTCATAGATTCGAAACGGGATCCTCGCGTCTATGATGTGTATCTCATACGGCAGCAGGCGCAGGAGCTCACGCACCTGCTGTTCCCTCTTCTCTTTGTACTTCTTGACAGACCCGGTCCATTTTTCCAGCACCCAGCAGTCCCCGTGCGCGATCAGGTTCGACGCATCATCCGTGCGCCCGTTGAAGTTCACCAGCGCCCAGACGCAGCTCTCGTCCTCGCCGTCCTTATCTAAGAAGCGGAAGAGCGAGATCTCGGTGTCGCCATAGTGTTTCGCGATCTTGAGCGCGAGCTCATATCTCTCTCGGACCGCATCGTTCCTGTGCTGAAAATATGAATATACGCCGATCACGGCGAAGATCAGGACCAGGGAGGAGATCTCAGACCATTCCATCTCTCCCCTCCCCCTATCTATACACCGGCTGGGGCAGCTTTTTGCCCAGCAGCACTTTACCAAAGCAGACGCAGCTCCGGCCGCTGTCCCTGGGGATGTTGATGTTAGCGTCCTCGCGCAGGGGGTTGGCGGAGAGCAGATGCAGCGTTCCGGCATAATCGCTGCACCATTGTTTGCAGAACACGTCCCCGTCCACGAAGAACACGCCCACGTCGAAGGGGGCCAGCGGCGCCCCGCGCTTGACATAGACCAGGCTGCCGTCATGGATATAGGGCTCCATGCTGTCGCCCTGGATGGTGATGCAGAAGTCTGCATCCTTCGGGGCCTCCTCCGCCAATGGGATCTCCTCATAGTCCTCCCCTTCGATCGGCGATGCATAGCCAGCGGCAGCCGGTACCAGGTAGTGGCGGATCATCCGGACCGGCGCTGGAGGGTCCTCTATGTCCTCATAGCGGGAGAGGATCGTCATCACGCTCTTCTGGTCGATCTCGTCGGCTCTGCGCCATAGCCGGACGAGCCTCCCCTCCTCCGGCGCCAGCTCCAGCACGGGAGGCTTCTTCTCTTCTTTCGTCTCCCAGCCGGTCAGGAACATCGGCGACACCCCGAGCACCTTTGCGATGGCCTCGACTTTGGACAACGGGATGTTCGTCACGACGCCGCGTTCATATTTGTAGATCGTCTGCTTCGTCTCCCCGATCGCTTCCCCGAGTTCTCCCTGGGTCAGGCCACGGTCCAGACGGCTCTTGCAGATCCTTTCTCCTATCGTTCCCATAGTGTCCCTCCTGTCCTGTGTTTTCTATGGTCCTACTATAGCATATATCTTGCCAAGATACAAGTTTTTTTGTATTCGCTCAAAAAATATCTTGACAAGTCACCAACTAGGGCTTATCATAGCAGTAGCTTCTCAAGTTACCGCGAAAGGAGGGAAAAAGATGTTCAACGCCCAGGCTCTTAAGGCGGAGATCGTCAGAAACGGTCTTACGCAGCGAGAAGTGGCAAAAAGCATCGGTATGTCCGCGAATACCTTCAGTTCGAAGATGAAAAATGGCAGCTTCGGCATGGACGAAGCTGCCAAGATGATCGAATTGTTGGGGATCAAGGACGCCGGTGCGATTTTTTTTGCTAGAGAGTAACTTTTCAAGCTACCATCCGCCTATGGGTGGCAACGTCCGCACGGCCGATACCCGTCCTCGATAAGCTCCTCTCTGTCCCCGTAGTAGAAGATCTTGTTCTTTTCGGACATCTGAGAGACGCTCGAACAGGTCGGATAATGGAAAACGCCGGTGTTCCGGTTCCCGATATACGTCACCGACGACTCCGGTCTTTCCGTCGACTTCGGTCTCTCCGTTGGCTGCTGTCTCTCTTCCCTTGCCTGGTATACGGTTGCCGCAGTCTTCGGCTCGTCCGATCGCATCCCCGTCAGCGGCGAAGGAAGCAGCCACGCCACCAGGATCAGTACAACAAGAAGCGCGATCCATCCCCTTTTCATTCCAGCGCACCCCTTCTACCCATCTTTCGTACAGCTTACCACAGTTTCGACCGCTATTCAAGCCACACATATTGAAAGGAGGACCCAATGGAACACCCCGACCCCATCACCGCCCCCGTCCCCGAGGCCGCGGCCTCTCGCCCCGAGCCCCGGACCCTTTTCGTCCGCGACCTGATCCAGATCCTGTACCGCTTCCCCGAAGACGCCCGCGTCCTGCTGGACGGCTCGCCGATCGAGGGGATCTTCTGCCAGACCTGGACCTGGCGTGCCGACGAAGCGCCCCGCCCCGACACCGTGGACCTCTGCACCGACTGTGGCGCCGCCCGGCACGACCGCTGAGAGGGGGCCGCCCCCATGCCCCGCACCCACCTGGGAGACCTGTACAGCCGCCCCCGGCGCCCGCCGGTGGACCGGCCCAAGGCGCTGATCCTGGAGCGTCTGGCCGCCCTGTCCGAGACCACGGAGACGATGGCCGCGGCCCTGGACGTGAGCCCGTCCACCTGGCAGCGCCGGATGTCCAAGCCCACCACGGCCTGGACCCTGGGCGAGCTCCTGGCGGCCTGCCGGCACCTGGGCATCGACCTGGAGGAGCTGCGGCAGGCCATCCGCTACTAACGAAAGAGCCGCCCCGGATGCGGCAACATCCGAGACGGCAGAGAGAAACGATGCTAAGGGCATTATACGCCCGGAAAGGAAAACATGTCAAGTCAAGAGCTCATGGAGGCGATGGCGGAGGACCTGGTGAAGAAGATCCCCAGCGGGCAGTCCAACGCCGTCACCCGCGCCGAGCTTGCCCGCAGCACGCAGCTCCCGGACCGGAGCCTGCGGGAGCTGCTGGAGATCGCCCGGGACAAGGGCCATCTGATCTGCAACGACCAGGACGGCCGCGGCTACTACCTGGCCGAGACCATCGACGAGATCGAGAGCCAGTACCGGCGGGACCACACCCGCGCGCTCTCCATCCTCAAGCGCCTCAAGCCCTTCCGGCGGGCGCTCTCCCAGGCCGGCCGGATCCGGCCCAAGCGGGAGGCGGCGTCATGTGGATGATGGACGTCCCCGATCCCGCCTGGAAGCGGGACCCCGATATCGTAGCCGACGAGAGCTTTTTCGCCCGCTACGCCACTGACGACCTGGAGGAGGAAGAGGACAACTTCTGGGCCCTCATGGCCGCCTCCGCCTGTCTGAACGAAAGGAGATACGCCCATGCCGAAAGATAAGCTCAAGCCCGTCTCGAAGGCCCACGTCCGCTACAAAACTTCGGACGGCAAGATCGTCCCCGGGGCGACCACCATCACGGGCCTCTTGAATAAGCCCTTCCTGATCCGCTGGGCCAACCAGCTGGGCCTGGAGGGCATCGACTCCTCGACATACACCGACGAGGCCGCCAAAGTGGGCACCCTGGCCCACGCGCTGATCCAGGCGGACCTCCAGGGCACCCGCCTGGACATGGCCCAGTATTCCCCCCTGCAGGTGGACCTGGCGGAGAACGCGGTCCTCTCCGGGTACGAGTGGAAGAAGCGCCACGTCATCGAGCCGATCTTCTGCGAGGCCCCGATCGTCTCCGACGCCCTGCGCTAC
Organism: Oscillospiraceae bacterium; assembly: GCA_017550765.1. The sequence goes on along the minus strand of JAFZOC010000118.1, from coordinate 18,802 downwards.
GGCGGCACGGTGGACTGTTACTGCGTCCTGGACGGCAAGCGCGTCTTGCTGGACTTTAAGACCGGCAAGGCGATCTACGAGGAGTACTTCGTGCAGCTTGCAGCCTACGCCGACCTCCTGCGGGAGGCGGGCTACCCGGTGGAAGAGTGCCGGATCCTCCGCGTGGGCCGGGACGCCACCGAGGGCTTCGAGGAGCGCAGCGTCACCGACACCCGCAAATGGTCCCAGATCTTCCGCCACCTGCTGGACATCTACTATCTGAAAAAGGAGCTGAACTGGAAATGAGTACGAACACAGAGATCTATGATCTGGTGTGCAATGTCCCGAAATACGCGAAAAAGCCCATCCGGGACGGCCGTCTGAAAGGCAAGACGGATATCTCTACCATGTGGCGCATCCAGGTCCTGACCGAGGTCTTCGGCCCTTGCGGCTTTGGCTGGAAGTACGAGATCGTGGACCAGCGCCTGGAGCCGGGCGCGGACGGAGTGGTCAAAGCCTTTGTGGATATCAACCTGTACGTCAAGTGGGGCGACCGGTGGAGCGAGCCGATCCCCGGCATCGGCGGGAATGACTTCGTTGCCAAGGAGAGCAAAGGTCACTACACCAGCGACGAGTGCTTCAAGAAAGCCTTGTCAGACGCCATCAGCGTGGCAGCCAAGGCCCTGGGCGTAGGCGCCAGCGTCTACATGGGCAGCGACGACAGCAAGTACAGCGTCCCCCGGGACGCCTACCCCGCCCGCCCCGCCGACACGCGCATCGACCGTGCCCCGGCGCCCGCAGCTCCCCCTGCCCCTCCTCCCGCCGAGGACCGCGGCGCCCTGAGCTTCTACTGCGAGTGCTGCGGCAAGGAGCTCACGCCCTACATCGGCACCCGGGGCCAGCCGGTCTCCCTGCGGGCCCACGCCGAGCGCAGCATGAAGCGCTTCGGCAAGATCCTGTGCCTGGACTGCATGCCAACGGACTGAGCCATGCAGATCACATCCATCCGCTACGCCGACGGGGAGCTGCACCTGGGCTGCGCTCCCCGGGACGGCATCCGGGCCAGCTACGAGCTGAAGCCCGGCGACTATGAGATCAAGCCCAGAGCCCGCAAGCGGTCCCTCAGCGCCAATGCCTACGCCTGGGTGCTGATCGACCGGATCGCGGCCGCCATGAGCCTGCCTCCCCTGGAGGTCTACCGCGCCGCGATCGACCGTCTGGGCGGCGTCACCGCCACGATGCTCCGCTGCAGGGCGGAGGCGGTCCCCGCCTTCGTCCGCAGCTGGGAGGCCGGCCACCTGGGCCGCCAGGTCCGGCAGCTCTCCTCGGAGGGCGGCTGGGCGGAGCTCATGGTGATCTACGGCAGCAGCGACTTCGACCGGATCCAGATGGCCCGCCTCCTGGACCGGCTGACGGAGGACGCCCGCTCTCTCGGCCTGGAGACCCGCTCCCCGGAGGACGTGGAGAGCCTTCTCTCCCAGTGGGGTGAGCGCCATGCCTAGACGCTCTCCCGAGCCCGAGAGGGCCTGCTGGCTCTGCGGCCGCAACGGCAGCGCTGACCCGCTGGACCGCCATCACATCTTCGGCGGTCCCTATCGCAAGAGCTCCGAGCGCTACGGCCTCGTGGTCTACCTCTGCCACTCGTCCTGCCACATCTTCGGCCCCCAGGCCGTCCACAGCTGTCCCGAGACCATGCGTTCCCTCCGCGCCTGGGGCCAGCGCAAGGCCATGCGCGAGCAGGGCTGGAACCTGGACCAGTTCATACGCATCTTCGGAAAGAACTATCTCCCGTGACATCCCCCCTGTCATGGCGAGGGCGCAACGCGCCCGTGACCATCCGTCCTCCCCTGTCTCCCTCTCATATCTGATACAGCCGAAAGGAGATCTTTATGCTAAATCATGTCGTCATCATGGGCCGTCTGACCCGTGACCCGGAGCTGCGTCACACGCAGTCCAACATCCCCGTCTGCACTTTCAACGTCGCTGTTGAGCGCGACTATCAGAGCGGCGATCGGAAAGCGGTCGACTTCATCGACTGCGTCGCCTGGCGTCAGACAGGCGAGTTCGTGAACAACTACTTCCGCCGGGGCGCCTGCATCGTCGTCTCCGGCTCCTTGGAGTCCCGCAAGTGGCAGGACCGAGACGGCAACAACAGGATCTCCTGGGAGATCAACGCTTTCAAGGTCTGGTTCGGCGAGAGCCGCCGGGACGCGGAAGAGCGCAATGCCGAACGTCGGGGCAGCCGCGGCTACGGCGACCCCAATGTATACGCCGGCCCCTCTCCTTTGACGGAAATGCCTCCCGGCACGGGAGACGATCTCCCCTTCGATACCCGGGGCAGCCAGACCTCCCTGGACGACGAAGACGGCGATATTCCCTTTTGAGGAGGCGGCGACCATGCAGCAGCGAGACCAGTTCACATTCTATGCCAGCTTCGCCCGGGCAGCTGCCCGGATCCGCCGCCCCGCCGACCGCTGCGCCTTCTACGACTTTGTAGTCGCCTTCGCCCTCACCGGCGCCGAGCCGGACCTGGACCGCGCTCCGGAGAGCGTCGCCATAGCTTTGGAGCTTGTCATGCCGGTCCTGATCGCCTCCCGCCGAAAGGCGGCGAACCGTAGCGGCAAAGGCCGTCGTACCGTAACAGGCGGCGACATTGCGGAACAGGACGCGGACAGCGCGGAAGAGGACGAGAACAGATCGGAACAAAACGGAATAGAGCCCGAACAAGAAGAGGTCGGAAAGAAGAAAAAGAAGGAGGAAGAGGGCAAGAGAGAGGAGGAGATAGAGGACGAATGTCCTCCCCCTGTACCCCCCCTCACAGGTGACGCGCCCGCTGGAGAGATAAAAGTCCCGTGCTCTCCTCCTCCCCCTGAGCAACACTTCGCCGGCGAGCTCCTGGACGCCGTCCGGGACTGGCTTGCCTACAAATCCGAGCGCAGGGAGCGATACAAGCCGACCGGCCTGCGCAATCTTTACGCTCAGATCGGACGAGCAGCCCAGGAGCACGGCGACGCCGCCGTAGCCCAGCAGATCCACGCCTCCATCGCCTCCGGCTACCAGGGCCTGTGCCTGGACCGCCTGCGCTCCTCTCCCCAGCGTCAGGGCAGCGATCTGGGCCGGAAGTATCAGATGATGAGGGGATGGGCCGATGGAAAAGCGTGAGTTCGCTGTCTGGGCTGCAGCCCTGCAGACCTATTTTCCCCGATATGAGATCCTGCCCAACGCACAGGCGATGGGCCTCTGGTATCAGGAGCTGCAGGATATCCCCGCAGAGGTCCTGACGGCCGCCCTGCGCAAGTGGGTCACCACGGAGCGCTTTCCGCCCAGTATCGCGGAGCTCCGTGCCCTCTGCGCAGATCTGGTCCAGGGACCGCCCCCGGACTGGGGTGCAGCCTGGCGAGAAGTCGTCCATGCTATCGGCCGCTACGGAGACCGCGTGGAGGATGCTTATGCGCACATGTCCCCTTTGACCCGTCGCACTGTTGAGAGCATCGGCTATCGGGACATCTGCATGAGCGAGAACACCGAGATCATCCGCGCGCAGTTCCGCCAGGTCTATCAGATCGTAGCCCAGCGTGAGAAGGAGGACCGGCAGATCCCTCCCGCTCTCAAAGAGATGCTCTCTGCCATCGGCAGCAGGCCCAACGTCCTGCCTCAAACCGACACAAGGAGGAAACTGACATGACCAAGATCAAAGCCGCCATCGTCACCGCGCTCCTGGCGCTGTGCATCGCCCTCATCCTGACGGGCCTCTATCTCCTGGAGTTCAAGACGATCTTCCTGGCCTTCGCCGGCGTCTTTGCCCTCACGGGCTTCATCGGCGGGACCCGCCGCGTCTACGCCTGGCTCTCGGCAGACGCTTCTCTCCCTCCTGTCCCCATCTGCGTCAGCGACGCGCCGGATGACCGCGAGAGAGCGACCTATGCCTATGAACAGATCCGGGACGAACTGCGGAAGGAGGGCTGAGCCATGACGAGAGAAGAGCGCAGCCCCGTCTATGCCAAGGCGATCGATACCTTCGGCATCCCCGCCCAGCTGCAGATGGTCATCGAGGAGATGAGTGAGCTCACCAAGGAGCTCTGCAAGTTCTCCCGCGGCAAGGAGGTCCGCAGCCAGATCGCCGAGGAGACCGCGGACGTTCTGGTCTGCCTGGACCAGCTGATGATGATCTTCGGGATCCGCGACGAGGTGGAGGCCCAGATGGACCGCAAGGTCCTCCGCCTGGCCCAGCGCCTGCACATGCAGGTGTCGCCGGAGCCCGCTCCCCTGACCTGCGACCCGATCGACCGCCGGCAGCTCAGTCCCGGTCAGGAGGTCTGGATCGTGACGCCGGACTACCGGGAGCACAGCGTCACCTTTGAGGACGCGACTGTCGAAGTCGTCGGGCTCCACAGCTTTTGCCTCAAGCACAACGGCCTTACTTCCATCATGCGCTGGGAGGACCTGGGCGAGACGGTCTTCCTGAGCTTCGAGGCCGCCCAGCAGCGGCTCCAGGAGCTCAGAGAGGAGGTCTGAGCCGTGCGTCTTGTGAAGCGGATCGGCACCGGTCCCAACGGCGAAGGGATCTATGAGATGACCCGCCGGGACAAGCCCTTCCCCGAGGCCTTCCAGGAGGTCCTGGCCAAGCTCGCCTCCTTCGAGGATGCCCGGGAGACCGGCACCGACAACTACCCGGCCGAACTGATCCCCTGCCCCTTCTGCGGGAAGATCCGGTACCTGGATGTCTCCATCCATCAGGCGCGGCGCTATGGGCGCTATGACGCCGCGATCTATTGCAAGAAGTGCTACTGCTACGGCCCCAAGATCCGCAGCGAGGACCTGGCGCTCCCCGGTGTGGACCTCCGCAACGGGGGCATCACCATCACCTTCCGCGACCGCCTTCGTCTCGCTGCGGTCCGGGCCTGGAACAGGAGGGCAGGATGATACACGCAGAAAACAACAAGGTCACGATCGACGGCTTCCCGGTAGAGATCGTGAAAGACTTCGTCTGCATCGTCCGCGCGGTGAAGGACACGCTCATCGATCGCGGACCGTCTGAGACGAGCGCAGCTCTGCATGAGCTTGTGGATATCGCTCTGGATGACAAGGTCGTCAGGGAGGATCAGGATGGCCGTTAAGGTCTGGCAGCCGGGCGGCCACAAGGAGACGCGGGACGAGAAGCTCTACCGCATCCAGACCAACGCCCAGCGGATCGCCCTGCCCTACGGGGCCAAGGTGAACATGGCCACGCGCCGGATCCGGGAGTGGTCGGACTTCTGCTGGGAGAACGGCAAGAACTGCGCCGTGAGCGTAGGGGGCCTGGACAGCATCACGCTCCTGGCCCTGTGCCGGAAGGTCCTGGGCGACTGGGTGCCGGGGATCTCCGTCTCCGTCCTGGAGGACAAGAGCATCCAGGCGGTGCACCGGGAGATGGGCGTGATCTCCATCAAGCCCCTCAAGAGCAAGGTCCAGGTCCTGCAGGAGTACGGCTTCCCGGTGGTCTCGAAGATGGCCGCGGCGAAGATCGCGCGACTCCAGGTCCCGGGGGACGAGAGCCCCATCATCCGGGCCTACATGACCGGCGACATGGGCGCCTGGGGCGGCTTCGGCCACAACGAGAAGTTCAAGCTGCCGGACACCTGGCTGGAGCTCTTCGGCGGGCTCTACGCCGAGATGCGCCCGGACCTCCAGTGCAAGGTGGCGCCCTTCAAGGTCTCGGATCAGTGCTGCTTCTGGCTCAAGGAGCTGCCGGTGCAGCGCTACCAGCAGGAGCACGAGATCTGGCCCTTCCTGGGCCTGATGCAGTCCGAGGGCGGCAGACGGCAGTACTCCCTCCGGGCCCACGGCTGCAACTATGTGGGCGAGACAACGGCGAGATCCTGCCCGTTCAACTACTTCACCCGGCAGGATCTGCTGCAGCTGGCCCTGGATCTGAAGGTCCACGTGCCGGAGATCTACGGCGAGATCGTCCGGGAGCCGGACGGGACCCTGCGCACCAACAAAGCCCAGCGGACCGGCTGCAGCATGTGCGGCTTCGGGATCCACCTGGACGCCAGGCCCCACCACTTCGACCTGCTCCGGGAGCAGGACCCCAAGGAGTGGGAGTTCTGGATGTACCGCTGCTGCACCGATCGGTCGACCGGCGAGAGATACGGCTGGGGCCGGGTCCTGGACTGGATCGGCGTCGGCTGGGAGAACCGGTACGACACCGACTGCGTGGACCAGATCAGCTTCTTCGAGGCCCCTCTGGAGACGATCCACGTGGAGTAGATCAAAAAGGAGAGAACGATGAACGAAGACCCGAACGACAACGATCTGATCTATCGGCGCGACGCGATCGCGGCGATCTATGCGCAGCACGTAGGCGGCCGGGAGGCCGTCGAAAAGGCCCGCCCCAACACCTTCGGCGCAGACCTCCGCGATATCGCGGCCGAGATCGCAGACATCCCCGCCGCCGTTGTGACCTGCAGCTCCTGCCGCTACTGGGAGCAGACAGTCCCGCGCTCTGAGTTTGGAGAGCCTGGCCTAGGGATCTGCCGCGCGCACAGCGACCGCGGCTTGAACGAGCCCTATATCGTGGAGACCTGCGACACCGACTTCTGCCAGGACAGCGAGAGAAAGGAGCAGCCCGATGAAAGTTCTTGAGCTCTTTGCCGGGACTTCCTCCGTGGGCAAGGCCTTCCAGGCCCGCGGCCATCAGGTCTTCACCGTGGACTGGGACGAGCGCTTCCCCGTTTCGCTCCACGCGGACATCTCCAAGCTCTCCGCCGCCGATATCCTCGCTCGCTTCGGCCGGCCGGACGTGATCTGGGCGAGCCCCGACTGCGCCACCTACTCCATCGCCGCCATCTCGCGGCATCGGCGCAAGGGCCCCTCCGGCGAGCTGGAGGCCGTCTCCGACTATGCCAAGTTCTGCGACGCCTGCGACCAGCATGTCCTCCGCCTGATCCTGGCCCTCTCGCCCCGCGTCTGGTTCATCGAGAACCCCCGCGGCGGCATGCGCACCATGCCCTGGATGGAAGGCCTGCCCCGCTACACCGTGACCTACTGCCAGTACGGGGACCGGCGCATGAAGCCCACGGATATCTGGACGAGCCACCCCGACCCGCGCTTCCTCCCGCCCTGCCGCAACGGGGACCCCTGCCATGAGCCGTCTCCCCGGGGAGCTGCAGGCGGCACCACCAGGCTCCGCGGGCCGGACAGAGGCCGGATCCCGCCCCGGCTCTGCGAGCACATCGTGGAGATCTGCGAGGAGCTCATCCCGCCCGAGGAGGCCGCCCCATGATCCTGCTGTTCATTCTCTGTGCCTTCGTCCTTGCGGCGGAGGAAGACGAAAGGAGCGGATGCAAATGCAAATGACCGAAAGACTGACCCAGCTGGAGCAGCTCCGCCAGCTGGACATGGCGGAGATCGTGCGCCTCCGGCGGCTGGTCGAGCTGCAGCAGGAGCCCTCCTCCGCCGCCCGGTGACCGGCCATGCCGCGACGCTACATCTCCTCCCAGGCGCTCTGCCCCTTCTACCGGGGCGAGGGCGGCGCGGAGGTCTACTGCGAGGGGCCGCGCCACGGCACCACCATCCGCCTCCTGATCGGCTCGGATGTCCGCCAGGTCAAGGACGGCTGGTGCCGCAGCGACTGGGCCTCCTGCCCGATCGCCCGGATGCTCTGGCAGATCCATGATGCCGGTCCCATGCCATGAAAAAGAGCCCCCGTGCTCCTTGCACGAGGGCTCTTCTTTTTTATTTGTGTTTCGCTTTCCAGGCCTCGAAGGTGGTCTTCCCTGTGACGATCCTATCCCAGGCCTCCGCGGCCTGCTCCTCGGTCATGGCTCCGCTCTGGATCTGCTCCAGAAGCCAGGTCCCGGCCTCGTCCTGCTTGACCTTTCCGTTCCCGTCGCTATCCATCGCCCGCTCCATCCGGTACTGGCTGTAGCTCTTCCCAGTCTTCACGCTCTCCGACCAGACCATCTCCACGTCCTCAGCGGTCAGCCGGCCGGCGGCGACCTCCTGCTCGATCCAGGCGGCCGCCTCCGCCTGGGAGACGCTCTTGTTGCCGTCGGCGTCCATATCGGCCTTCCGCTCCTTGCCGGCCCGCTCGCTCTGCCAGGCCGCAAAGCTCTTGCTGCCGGTGCTGACGCTGTCCCAGACCGCGTCGGCCTGCGCCTCCGTGACCCGGCCCTCGGCGATCGCCCGAAGCAGCACCTCGCCCATCTCGTCCTGAGAGATGCTGCCGCTTCCATTCAAGTCCATCTCGTCCCGCAGCGCCTGATACTCCACCGCCGAGAGCCCGGTAGCCTGCACCTGTTCTCGCCAGGCCCTCCTGGCTTTGTTCTCATAGGTGAGGATCTTCCACTCGTCCTTGCGGCCGTTCATCACCGTGTTCCAGAGCGCCACCGCGTCCCGCGTCAGGTTGGAAACAGCCAGGCCCGAGATCTGGGAGAGCGCCTGCAGCGTCTTATAGATCTTTCCCCAGGCGGTCATGTTGCCGTAGTTCGTGATCTTCGTAGGCTTATCCAGTATCCCGTTCGCCAGCTGGATCGTCTCCTTCCAAATGTCATAGACCTTGAACAGAGTATCCAGCGAGCCCGTGGCGATGTTGGAGGACTGGTAGCCCTGCAGCCGGGAGATGATGTCCTTCGTATAGGGCAGCTTCCCCAGGACGCTCAGGTCGGAGAACAGGTTTCCGTCCAGCAGCGATCTCCAGCTGAGCTTCGCACCCTCTTTTCCTAGCATCAGATCTGCGATATCCTGTCCGAAGAAAGCCTGGAGGACCTTCTCTCCGTACTCCTCGTCATCATCGTCCCGGATCGCATCGATCAGGGACTCCACGAACGCAGAGGCAGCCGCCGAGCAAATATAGACCGTGAGCGCTTTCCCGATCTTCTTACCGTTCCGCTGCCAGGCCTCGGCCTTGCCGTAGCGGCGCTCATCCAAATGGTAGCTGTAGGCGGCATCCATCAGGATGTTCGCCGAGAGGGTCGGTTCTGCCATGAAGGGCGTCAGTACCTTGTCGATCCCGCCCTTGGACCGCATCAGCTCAGACCGCGTCAGGGTGGAGTCCATGACCTGGCTGGAGTAGATGACCTCCCGGAAGAGCTCCTCCGTAGCAGCCATCAGCGCCTCGCCCGTCAGGCTCTTGTTTTTGGCCCGCGCCTGCATCTTGCATGCCTTCCATAGATAGCCCCAGGTGAGCCTGTCGCCCCACTCGGCCCCTGTCATGGACAGCTCTACCAGCCTGTCCTTGATGCTGCTGTCGTGCTGGATCTGACCGCGCATGCTCTTTGCGATGCCCGTATCGAAGTAGCCCAGGCTCTTCCACTTGGCCTCGCCGCTGTACTGCAGGGCTTCCTTGTGCAGTCCTCTGCCCGCCAGCGCCGCCGCCAGATACTTCGGCTCGATCACTGTGGCGGCCCGGACGTAGGAGGTGGGCTGCAAGAACATCACGCGCAAGTTGGCTCCCACCGCGGCCGCCTTGTAGCTGCCCATGAATTTGACCAGCAGATCTGCGCCGCGGTCCGCTGTTTCGCTGACGCCGTTGATGTCTTTCATCAGGGTCCGGAACCATGCACCGGCGCCCTTGCCGAAAGCCTGCTCCATCGTCCTCTGCATGGTCCGGGTGCTGTAAGTGCCGTCCGGCCGGTCGATCCTCTCCTTATAATTGAACCATTTGATCGCGTCAAGGATCGGAAGGCCCATCCCGTGGAGCTTCGCCATGTCCGACATATGGTCGGCGAAGGTGTCGAAGATGTCCCCCACGACCAGGGTGTTGGATGCCTTCGGATCCGGTGGCTTGCTGCTGGAGAGATCCAGCAGTCGGAACATGCTGTTCTGGCGGGCGTCGGTGTCGGCCATCGGGCGGTCTGTGGAGTCAGTCTTGATAGGATAGTAGCCCTCGCCTTCTGTATAGAACTGGTAGCCGAAGCGCCTCATGCTGACCTCGTTGCCCCATTCAGCACCGCGTCTGGCCATAAAGCCCTGCAGCGCCTTGGCGACCGACTTCTGGCGAGGCGTCAGCAGGCCCATCAGGCCCTGGATGTCCTTTTCGCTCAGATGGTACTGAGTCTGATCGCTGCGTACCCCCTTCTTCGTCTTCACGTCGCCGATGCGGATGCCGCCGGCCTGGATGTGCTTGAGCGCCTGCTCGCGTCCCAGCAGCTGGCTCAGCTCCATGATCTGGCAGGTGGTGATCCGGATCTCCTCGCCGCTCTCAAGAGCAAAACGGTGTTCCTGCTTTTTCCACTCCCGGGCCTCTCTATCCGTGTAGGCCTCCGCCGTGAAGTCGATGATCTCTTTCGCGTCGCTGGCCATCTGGGCCCAACCCCGGGTGAAGCCGTCGAAGATGCTCTTGCCTCCCTCTCCGAAGCGCTTGAATACGTAGTATGGCGTCCCGTTCTTCCAGAGCAGGCCCTTGCTCAGCTTGGACTCCGCGCTCTCCTTTGCCTTTCCCAGTGCCTCCATCCCGGCGATGTCTGCGGCGGCGGCCTCCCGGACGCTCTCGAAGCGGGCGTTTGCCAGGAAGCTGTTCATGTTCCGGATAGCAGTCTTCAGGTTCTTCAGGAAGCTCGACAAGTCCCGCAGCTCCTCCGCGCTCATGTCCTGCACGGTGTACTGCGTCCCTTCGCTCATAGCCGTGTGGATGAGTTTCGCGGTGTTCCGCAGGAAGGCCATGTTCTCTTCGGAGATGTCCAGATAGCCGCCCATGTCCACTTCGCCGGTGCCTTCGGCGAAGTATTCGCGCTGACCGCTGAGAGCCTGGAGCATACGCAGGAAAGATGCGTGCCACTTTTCGTCCGCCTGGGTGCGGACCTCCTTGTCCAGCAGCGACCGTGAGGAGAAGTCCAGCCCGGCCAGGAAGTCCCCCAGGGGCGCTTTCAGGACCTCGGGCACATGTTTCTTGTCCGTGTTGGTGGCCAGCATATCCATCAGCTCCGCCGCTGTCTGCGTGACCGCCTTCCGGTACTTCTGGACGCCGGCGCTCTCTGCCCGGCGATCCCGTTCTCTCTTCTCCTTTTCCTTTTGATGCTCCTTGAGCGCGTCGATCTTCTGCACAGCCTTCAAGCGCTCTTTGGCCCGGATCTCCAGCGCCCGTGCACGGCCCTCCTTGCGCACCTGGGCCAGACGGGCGTCGGAGGACGCCTGCAGGCTCCTGTAGCGGCTCTGGGCTTTGTCCAGGGCCAGGGAGAGGTCGTAGACCGTATGATAGAGCCTGCCTGCCTCCTTCTCGTCCAGAGCCTTCTCGCGCTTCAGGTCCAGGATCTGCTGACGCAGGCCCTCGGCCCTGGCGTGCTGCCGGTCCGCCATCGTGGGTGCCGTGGGGCGCAGCGCGCCGTCCAGCAGCTGCATGCAGATCCGGTCCGCCAGATCTTCGACGACCTCCTGCCCGTACATGCTGTAGAGGTTCTCGGTGATCGGCTCATAACGTACCAGGTCGGCCAGCACCATCAGCTGGTCCGCCTCGTTTGTCATCTCCGGGAAGAATGCCGTGCCATAGCTCTGCTGCAGGTCGTGGTAGACCTGGTCTACGCTGGCGTAGCCCTCCCGGATCTCGGCGCTGCCGCTCTGGCGCTTGGCGATGGTGAGCCGGCCAAAGAGCCCCTTGCGGAAGCTGTCGTATCCGCCCTGGGAGGCGAAGTCTCCCAAGTAGCTCTCGTCGATCGAGAGCTTGCGGCCCCGGAGTTCTTTGGCGATCTCACGGCCCGTGCCGTCGTCGTCCAGCGTCTCCTGGGAATATTCGACGATCTCCTCTGCCACCTCCAGTGCCCGCTGCCGCAGCTCCTGCTGGTCGATCTCCCTGCTCTGCAGGATGTAGTCTCCCAGGCTCTTGATGCCCTCGGTGACGCTCTCCACGCTCGCCTGGCTGCTGTAGCCGCGCAGGAGCTCCCGCGCCATCTTCCGGGCGTCCCCGGTCCTGGCCTCCTGGGTCTTGGTGAGCTTCATCTGCTTTCTCAGCTGCTCGATGGTGACGCCCTGCTTCTTGGTAACGGCCGTGAGCTCCTGCACCGTCTGCGCCAGCACAGCCTGTTCCGACTGGAGCCTCGCCCGGGCGATCTCCCGCCCCCGCTTCTCCGCCGGTGTATCGTCCGTCTGTTCCTGGCTCCAGGTCTGATAGAAGCCGGCGCGGCTGGTGTCCCGCAGTTCGCCGGTCTGGTACCAGATCCGGATGTCGTTCACCACGCGGGCCGGACGTACCGTCCCGTCGTAGCGTAGCGAGCCTGCCCTCTTCCTGCCATCACCTGTCAGGTCCACGGTGAAGCTCCTGTTCGCCGTCCCGCGGATGAATTCCCGGATCTGGGCGTACTGCGCCGGCGTCGGCTCCTTGCCTGCGAACAGCTCGATCCCCGGCGCTTCCGGAGACAGGCGGATGTTGCCTCTCTGCATGAACGCGAGGCCGGGATCGTCCGGCGCGTCCTCGCCCAGCTCTTCAAAGGCCTCACCGACATCCTCATGGTCTACTTGGCGGATGTCGTTCTTTCGCCTCCATTCAGCGATGTAGCGAGGATCCCGCCCCTCCAGCCAATGTGCGCCGGAGAAGTCCAGCATCCGGCCATCCTGCAGCAGATACCCAGCGGTCCTGACATTGTCGGTCACGCCAAAATGCTGCACGGCTTCTGTTTCGACACCGTTCCAGGCCTGAGTTGCCTCACCGGCCATACCCCAGGTCTGCAATTTAGGCTTGCTTTTTGCGGAAGACTGTGGTACACTAAGCATAGAAGTAGTGGGTGCCCCATCTATCTCCCCTTCTTTGGGTCGAGTATCGGGCGACGCTGCTTCTATATTTTTGTTCTCATTCAACTGAAGACTATATACATATTCTCCCGTTGCTTTTCGTCGTACGTTCGCAATTAGATCAAATACTCTTCCGTCGATCTGAACAGTTTTGACAAAGTAATCCCAGTAAGATACTCCTCTATGAGCATGCGTTGCTTTCCCGCTTTCCGGGAGGCTGTTCCGGTAAATGGAGTTTTCTACTAGATCAAAAAAGTCCCCATCAGCTCCCGCATTTATTTTTGCGTCCCTTCCGGCATCATCTGATTTCTTATCTCCGTATATGTTTTTCCGGAGATCATCGGAAGAAAAACGAGCATAGTAGATGTGACCATTTCTGTTAAATCGAGCCGTCTTTCCGCGGTACACATCTGACATAATCGAAATTGCGCGCCTTCTACGTTCTTTCCAAGGCAACCTCTTTGTCTCCTCGCTGGTCTCGTAGACCTCAATGCCGTCTTCGCGGACCCCGATCTTCTGATACCGCGCGCCGCCCTTGGGGGCGGCTTTTTCGCGCCCTTTTACGGCCAGCTCCGCCCGTCGGGACGCAGCAGCGATCTCCAGCGCCTTGTCCCAGAGCGCCTGCATCTCCCCGAAGTGCTCCTCCAGGGCCCGCGCTGCCTCATAGACAGGCACCGCGTCCTTGGTGTCCACCTGGCCGAAGGTTGCCCGGATCTTCTGGACCATGTCCCGGAAGAAGTCGCGGATCTTCTCGCCCAGGCTCTTGTGCTCCGCCGCGATCTTTGCCGCGGCCTCGCTGTCCCGCAGCATGGTCTGGCAGGCGTTGGCCACGACCTCGTCCACGGCCTCGTCATAGCTGAGCGACGGTGCCCATTTCAGCTGCTGCTGCGTCAGCCGCTCCAGCTCCTCCGGCCCCAGATGCTCGGCCACCAGGTCCTTGAGCTCTCCGTACTCTTCCGGTGCGTAGTCCTGGATGAAGTGGGTCAGCTCGTGGCTGAAGCTGGCCGCCGCGATCGCCTTGGAAAAGTCCCGCAGGCCCAGCCCCGCGTCGATATTCAGGTACAGGACGCCGTTGAACATGTACGCGCCGCCGAAGTCTCCCTGGGCGCTCACCACGGTCATCTCCAGGCCCAGAGCCTCGGCCAGCTTCCCGGAGACGTCCAGGACCTGGCGCTGCTGCTCGCTGAGCTTGCCCAGTTCTACGGCCTCATAGCGGAACTTCCCGACCTTCCCCGCTTCTTCGGCCAGATGGTAGGTCCCCTCCTCGCTGCCGGCAGTACCGTCTGCGGCGATCTCTCGGCGCTTCTGCTCATATTGGCGGATCAGCTCCTGCATCTGCTGCACCTGGCGGGCCAGACGGTCTGCGCTCTCCCTGGCCTTTTTGTAGGCCGGCGTGTCCTTTGCGGCCGGGTCTGCCTTGGCCAGTTCTTCCAGCGCGTCGAACTCCCGGTCGAACTGCTCCTTGATATCGGCGCCGTACTTGTTCGCATCCCGGATCGCCTCGTCCAGTTCTCCGACCTGTCGGCTGTTCTGACGCAGCGCGTCCGCGGCCTTCCGCAGCGCGGCGAAATGCTCTGCCAGACCCTTCCGTGTGGCCTTGATCTCAGCCCGCAGCTTCCCGCCGATCTCCTTGGCCGCTGCGATCTGGGCGTCCGTGAGCTCTCCAACGATGTCCGCCCGTTTGCCGCTGCGGGCGGCGCGCACCGCGGCGTCCAGGTCCGATCCCTGTGCGACGTATAGCCCCGCAGCCTTGTACATGGCTGCTGCGTAGGTCTCCGGATCCGTCTTCCCGTCATAGGCCGCCGCCGCCGCGTCAGCCTGCTCGCCCAGCATCGCCAGCGCTGTCGTCACCTGCTTTGCCGCTCTTTCGGGGGCGGCTTTTTCCATAGCCTCTCCCTGGACCTGGGCGCGCCCCTCGGCCCCCGTCGCAGGAGCCGGCGACCTTGAATCCCCTGCAAGGGGAGCTGCTTCCGCAGATGACGGAGGGGTGCTCTCTTCCCCTGTCTTGGTGAGACCAGTGCTCACACTGGTCGTGGCCATCCGTCCGCTCCGCGTCTCCTTCCCCAGGCTCCAGGCGTGCTCGAACTGTGTGGGATGCAGCGCCCCGGCGTTCTCCGCGTGCTCCCGAGCCTGTTCCAGGCTCATGCCGGAAGCCGCGAGCCGATAGGCATCCCGCACCCCGGCGATGTAGTCCGCCGCCTTCAGGTCCGCGGTGTAGCCGTCCGCCAGGATCTGCGCGGCCTGTCCGTACAGGTCCAGGGAGGACGCTCTGAAGGCTCCCTCCAGCTCCCGCCGGATGCCGCCGCTTTCCGCCTGCATCCCGGCTCCCGCGGCGCTGTCATGTCGAGACCAGTCCGCAGACTGGTCGTGGCCGCCCGCCCCTCTTGCACCCCCCTCGGGGGAAGTTTCGGCGTTTCCGACGGAAGGTGCTGTCCCGATGCTCTGCTGCTGGCTGATCTTGAGGCCAAGACGCCAGTCGTCCGATCGGGCCATCGCTTCGTCCGCGATCCGATCGGCGACCGTGTCGAGAGCTCTACCGCTGTACCTGTCTTTCAACGCCTTCCGCACCAGGTCCGCGTATGTCGCACGGTCACCTTCATAGTGCGCGTCGCGCAGCGCCATGTACTCGTCGTCGCTCAATGCATCAGTCGCGCGATCCTGGTCCCCGAACCACTTTTGCACTTCCCAGAACACTTGCCCGGGTGCGACATCCGCCTGTGAGGTCCCCTTGGCGCTGTCGTAGCCATCCGTCCCCCTTTCTCCCCCTGCAGGGGGATCTGTCAGGGGACCTGACGGAGTGGTCGCCTCCATCACGGCAGCCTGCTCTCGCTGCGCCTCCCGTGCCCGTACCGTCTCCATCGCCAGGGATCTCAGCTCCGCGTCTGCCTGCCCGCTGCCGGCCGTCAGGCCCTCTATCGTCACAGAAGGCTTTTCTGTGGCGGGCGTCCCGCCGGCTTTTGCAGCGCTCTGCTCGACCGCAGCGATCGCCGCCTGTTTTGCATGCTCGATGACTTCCTCGCGGTCTACCTCTTCGTTTCCTCCCGCTTCGACTACGCTGCCAGCAGCTCCGAGCACCGCGCCCACCAGTCCGTCGTATGCCGTCTGCGCCCAGAACGAGGGGTCCCGGAAAAAACTCCAGTCCCATTCCACCAGGCCATCCAGCCTGTCCGCGACCTCGTTAAGGATGTCGGACAGCACTTCTTCTGCGCCTTCGCCCAGCGCGCCTAGCAACACGTCCAGAGCTTTCTGCATGGCGGGGCTGCCGATCTTCCCGGTAAGTTCCTTCGTGAACTTGCCAAGAGCCGTAGCGCCGTAGACCTTCTCGAACGGGCCGCCGATCTTCTCAGTCAAGATCTCGATCGCCGCGCTCGTTACACCTTTCAAGAATTGCTGTGTGGAACTCTTGCCCTCCAGACGCGCCTCCTGGGACGCGGAGCCGAAGACGCGGACGCCCATCATCGTCAGACCGGACCCGGGTACGATGACATTCGCCATCGCATCAGCCGCCATATCCAAGGCCGCGTCGCCTGCGTCGATCGCCAGCTTGCCTAAGGCGCTGGCGTCCTGTCTTGCCAGGACCGCATAGCTATCCGCCCTCTCCTTGGACCTGTCTGCCATGTCATAGAGCTGCCTCTGCGCCTGCTGCATCCATGCCGGTTGCTCGATCTTTTCCTTGCCGCCGTAATTGTAGCCGATGCCGCCTACCGCGCTCATGACGGCCGGCAGATCCATCGCCATCCCAGCTGCGTTTGCCCAAGCCGCACCTGTCCTGTTACCGAAGCCCTGCAGCATACTCGCGAGCCTGTCCCCAAGGCCATACACCTGGGTAGGCAGCCCCAGCTGTGCGTCGATCTCATGTAGACGGGCATAGATGCTCGCATCTCCGTCCGCCATATCCGCCATGTGGTCCTCTGTCGTTTCGCCCTCCCGCTTGAAAGCGTCTGCCGCGAGCCCACGCCCCTGGACCTGTGCCAGCAGACGGTCGCGCTCCGCCATCAGAGCGGCGCCGTTGTCCGTGCCCTCCACGACGGTGCGTCGCATACCGGATGCCTGGGCCCGCGCCAGCTGCAGGGCGCTGTCGATGTCCGTGACCTTATAATATTTCCCGTTATACGTAACGTTATATCCAGCATCGCGGGCGACACCTCTCGGGCCTTTTCCTTCCTTCGCCTCTTCCAAAGCCGCGACCCACCCTTCGGCTTCCTGCAATTCTGCCCAGGTCTGCTGCTGCCTCTGCTGCGCCTGCCGCTGCCGTTCCAGCTCCTGCACCCAGTCCGGGTCTTCCCTGACCTGGCCCGCCGTCTGGCCGCCGCTCCGGGCCGCATTGTCGAAAGCCGTGGCTCCCCGGCGGAGCAGATCAGCAAGGCTGCCGTCGCTTTCTGTCGGAAAGACCTGGCCGGATGCCTCGGTCCCGCTGCTGCGATCGCGCAGGCTCTTGCCCCGCAACGTGTCCTTGTCTCTCCGCCGTGTGCTCCCGGCCGCCTGGGACGTGCCGGGATAGGGCCGCGTAGTCGACTGATGCGTTGTGGGCTTTGCGGACCCTCCTAGATCTTGGCCGTATGCTCCGATCCCCATCCTCCGACGCATCTCTTCGAGGGGGTCGGTCTGCCCCTTACCTCCGTCGCTCGCAGATGGCTCAGAGGAACTGTCGGAGCCGATACCCATCCTGCGGCGCATCTCCTCGATTGGATCCGTAGTCTGTCTTCTTGCCATACCTGCCTCCAGTTACCAGTGGTTCTTGGTCCAAAGCGCCTGCAGCTGTGCGAGCGTGAAGTTCGTCTGACCGTTTGCGATCGCCTGCTGGTAGGTCCTGAAGATCTCTTCACGCTGGTTAGAGTGTTTGACGCTCTGTGCATCCTGCAGCGCATCCTCCAGGGTATACTTTGTCTCCCCGTCCTGCGGTACGTAGACATACTGTGTAGTCGCAGCCGCCTCCGCCCCCGGCACCGGCAGCCCGCGGGACCGGTAGAACTCGTTGCGCAGGGCGTCTGCTGCCTCCTGGCTGAGGCCTGCGGCCTGCAGCTCCTCGGGCGTAGCCTGATAGCCGGTGCCGGCGATCAGGGCATAGAGGCGGCTGTAGGCGTCCTGGCTGCGGCCATATGCGCTCTCGTCCTGCTGGGCCTGCCAGGCTCGCTCCGTCTGCCAGTCACCCAGGGCGTCCCGGTACTGGCTGTATTCCCGGTCAGCCTGCTCCCCCAGCAGCTGATACTGCTTGAGCAGCCTGTCTCCTTCGTCCTGGTAGCGGGCATAGGCGGCCTGGTAGAGCTCCGGGATCTTATCGGTGAGCCCGCGCATGGTCTCGTCGTAGCGCTGCTGGCCTACGCCCTGGGCGTAGCTGGAGCCGTAGCCGCCTGTCAGAGCAGCCGCCTGTCCCATCGTGTCCCTCATGCCGAGTCGGGCGTTCTGGACATAGCGGTCCCGATAGATCTTGTACATGGGATCGTTCGACGGGTCGTACTGGAAGGCCCCTCTTCCGGTATAGGCCCCGAGCAGCTGCCGCTGCCGCTGCCGGGTGCTGTCGTCATAGCTGGGCGCAGGCGGGTCCGCTGCGCCGGTCGCGGGAGCCGTGGGCAGCGTCACGCTCTCTGCCGGCGTCTGGAGCTCAGGGAGCTCGCGATCGTCTTCGCCCTGGGTGTAATATCGGATCTTTTGTGCCATCGTGATCTCTCCTTTCAGGTCCTCTGTATCCATTATCACATGGTCGTTTATCCCCCCTGCGGGGTCTTCCTGTCATGGCGTGGGCCGCCTGTCGTCCCGAGGCCAGTGCGCACACTTGCCGTGGGGACCCGTTCTCCACCTCCCCTGCAAGGGGAGGTGTCGGCGGAGGGGTCTTCCCCCATATCGCAGAGCCCCTGGGCATGCAGCTCCCGGGGCTCGATTTCCACTATCGTTTCTCTTCACCGCTCTCGTCGGGCGGCTTTTCATGGATCGGATCCACGGCGTCGGCCTTCTGCTTCAGCGCCGCGATGCCCTTGCGCAACCACGGGGGGACCGGTGCGCCCAGCTCCCCGGCGTTCTCCACGATCGAGCCCAGTTCCGTGAAGATGTACCACACGGCCACCAGCATCGTCATATAGTGCCCGTAGGTCCAGCCCCCCAACAGGTCAGCCGCTGTGCTGTT
>JAFZOC010000117.1 GCA_017550765.1 Oscillospiraceae bacterium | reverse complement strand
GGTCTTGCCGTGGTCCACGTGGGCGATGATGGCGATGTTCCTCAGTTTGTCCATATAGATCCAACTCCCTTGTTTTTCACACAAACGGGGATTTTACCACCACAGCCGCCAAAATGCAACGTTTTCTTGCTCTGCGCCGAAAAAAAGCAGGAAGGACGGAGCGTCCTTCCTATTCTGTCCCCGGGGCCCCGTCCCTGAGGCGGGCGATCAGCCCTCGTCCTCGTCGTGGCGACCGCAGCCGTGGCCCTCCCCGTGGTGATGGCCGCAGTCGTGGCCCTCCCCGTGGTGATGGCCGCAGCCGTGGCCCTCCCCGTGGTGGTGGCCGCAGTCGTGGTCGCCATCGTGATGGTGACCGCAGTCGTGGCCCTCCCCGTGATGGTGGCCGTGATGGTCGCACTTGGCCTCGGGGTCGAAGACCAGCCGCCCCTCCGCCAGGGCCCGGGCGGCCTCGTCGGCGTCGCCGCTCACGCCGCCGTAGAGCCGGATCCCCGCCTCCGCCAGCGCGTTGCGGGCGCCCATGCCGATACCGCCGCAGATCAGGGCGTCCACCTGTGCCGCCCGCAGGAAGCCGGCCAGTGCGCCGTGGCCACTGCCGTTGGTGTCCACGATCTGCTGGGCGACGATCTTCCCGTCCTCCGCGTCGTAGAGCTTGAACTGGGCCGTGTGGCCGAAGTGCTGGAAGATCTCGCCGTTCTCATAGCATACTGCGATCCTCATGATATCCTTTCCTTTCTCCGGAACGTTCTCCGGTCGCTGTCCGCTGAGCTCATAGCTGCCGCCGCCGATGCGCAGCGCCCGCCCCTCCACCAGCGCGTCGGCGATCTTCCGCCGGGCGCTGCCGTAGATGGCGGTGACCGTGGTGCGGGCCACGCCCATCTGCGCGGCGCACTGCTCCTGGGTCAGCCGCTCCCGGTCGATCAGCCGGATGCACTCGTACTCCTCCAGGTCCAGGACCACCGGCTCCCGGGGGCTGCCCTCCTCCGGGGAGAAGAGCCAGCTGTCCGGATAGCCGCCGATCCTGCGGCATTGGGGCTTTCTGGCCATGCGCTCACCTCATTTCTGACAAATGTCAAGAATAAAGATAGCACATATCCTGACATATGTCAAGATATGTGCCCTTGGGAACGGGTATCCGGGCGCCAAAGCCCTCTGCCGCCGGTCGCCCACAGGCCGCTCTGTGGGGGGGCGAGTCGGAAGGCGGCCGTCTCTTCCCGCTATCTGGCGCCCCGGGGCTTCTTCGCCGGGGCAGGGAGCTCCGGCTCCATCGCCAGGAACAGGCGGCAGAGGAAGTCCCGGTCGTCCACGTCCTCCACCAGGAGCAGCTCCTTCGCCCCCTCGTAGGGGCGCTCCCGGGGCGCCTTCGGCATGAGGGCGAGGGCCGCGGGCACGGGCTTGACCAGCAGGCGGTCGTCATAGATCCCGCCCGCGATCTTCCCGTGGAGGTACAGGATGTACTCGCCCATCATCTTCCGATGGGCGAGCCCTTCCAGCTCCGAGAGCTGGTCGAGCACGAAAGACAGATACTCTTTGCTGGTCGCCATGGCGCAGCTCCTCTCTCCTGCGGCCTCCGGCAGTCTCGCCGGGGCTCTGCGGCTCCATCATACGCCCTGGCAGCCGTTCTTGCAAGAGCGGATCCGGCGCCGCGGCGCAAGACCGTCCGCCGCTCCGCTTTTTCCTTGCTTTTTCCGAGGGCTCTTGTATAATGGGAGAAAGGCCGGGCAGGGCCCGGCGAAAAAGGAGAGATCGTCATGCTGACGCTGGAAAGAGCCATCGAACTGAACGCCTCCATGGTCGCGGAGGAGAGCCTGCTGCTGCACGAGAAGAACGTCTGCTACGCCATGGGCGCCATGGCCCGGCACTTTGGGGAGGACCCGGAGCACTGGCAGGCCATCGGCATGCTCCACGACTACGACTATGAGAAGTACCCGGAGGAGCACCTGCAGCACACCCGGGAGCCCCTGCTGGCCGCCGGGGTGGATCCGGAAGACGTGCGGGCCATCCTCAGCCACGGCTGGGGCCTGTGCAGCGACGTGGAGCCTCTGAGCCCCCTGGAGAAGAGCCTCTTCACCGTGGACGAGCTCACCGGGATCATCCAAGCCTGCGCCCGGATGCGCCCCCACGGTCTGCAGGATCTGGAGGTCAAGAGCTTCCTGAAGAAGTTCAAGGACAAGAAATTCGCAGCCAAGTGCGACCGGGACGTGATCCTGCGGGGCTGCGCCATGCTGGGCATGGAGCTGCGGGACGTGGCGGAGATCTGCATCCAGGGGATGCGGGAGCACGCCGCGGAACTGGGCCTGCTGGGGACCGAGGCGGACTGAGCCTCGCGCCATCCCGCCGCCGGGCGACCCTGCGGCCGCCGCTCGGCGCTGCTGCGGTCTGCGTCCTGACGGCCGCGGC
>JAFZOC010000116.1 GCA_017550765.1 Oscillospiraceae bacterium | reverse complement strand
GGAGCCCGAGCCCGAGCCGGCCTTCGATCCCGCCGGCACCTACCGCGGCGGCGGCTTCACGGTCACCATCCGCGAAGAGGACGACCGCTACACGGTCACCATCACCTGCCAGACCGACGACGGCAACAGCATCAAGTGGGTCTTCCATGGCAAGTTCGACGAGAACGGCAAGCTGAGCTACAAAGACTGCGTCAAGACCAGCACCGTCCGCAACGAAGACGGCGAGACCGTCGAACAGACCGACTACACCGACGGCAGCGGCTCGATCGCCATCGACAAGGGGACCGGCAAGCTGACATGGAAGGACGGCAAGGAGAACTACGGTAAAGGCGTCAGCTTTACCAAGAACTGATCGAGGAGGAAAGATCTATCAACGCAGCCCCCCTGAGCGATGACGTGCTGCAGGACGTGAGCGGCGGCACCCAGATCCCCTACATCGTGGCCCCCGGCGACACCATCGAAGAGATCGCCAAGAGGTTCCACTGCACCGTGGAGCAGATCTGCCGCTGGAACGATCTGCGCAACCCCCAGCAGATCCGCGTGGGCCAGAAGCTGATCATCCGCTTCTGATCCCGGCGGCCTGCCCGAAAAATACGGAAAACGAGACACAGCCCCCCCGGGCTGTGTCTCTTCGTCTCTATACGGTCTCTATGCGGTCTCTATACGGATCTGCGCAGATCTCCATACCGTGCCGCCGCAGGGGCCGCTCCCGCTCAGAAGTATTCCGAGATCGTCATGCTCTTGCGGTAGAAGGCCCCCTGGAAGGGGGCGGCGGCGTTCCGGACCTCCACGCCGTCCATCCAGGCCGCGGCGCCCTCCCAGTCGCAGGCCCCGGCGATCAGCGCCGAGAACGCGGCGACCGTGAGAGAGGCGTCGGGCGCCTCCTCCGTCCGCTCCACCGAGAGGGCCCGCCCCGCCGCGAAGCGCAGGGCGAAGACGCCGTCGTTGGCGGGGATCTGCCCGTCCCGGATGCCCAGGCGCAGGGCCCCGTCCCCCCGATAGCGGGCGCGGCGCAGGACCTCCGCGACATCTATCGCCCGGACCATGCCCTGGGGGCGCAGCCGGAAGCTCGCCGCCCCCAGAGACCACTCCCCCAGCAGATGGGGCAGCGCCGGGTCCGCGGGCAGCGTGAACTGGACGCTGCGGTGGTCCGCGGCCAGGCTCCGGAACACGTCCAGCAGCCCGTAGAAGCCCGACCTGTCGCTGAAGCGGAAACGGCTGCAGACCAGGCCCCGGCCCTCCGCGCCGGCGGGCATGCGGAAGGCGGTATAGCCCCGGGGCGCGCCGGCCTCGTCGAAGCAGACGTAGAGATAGTCCTGCGCCCCGTAGGGGTCCAGTCTCTCCAGCCAGCCGTAGTCCCCCTCGCCGTGGACCACCTCCATGTTCCAGCGGCCCTCCCAGGCCTTGTCCACGGCGCGGACCGCGTCGCGGAGCGGCCGCTCCCGGGTGGCGAGACGAAAGCTCCCCCCGTCCGGCGTCAGGCGCAGCTGCTGGAGGTCAAGCCGGACCTCCAGCCCCGTCACGCAGCTCTCATAGCCGAAGCGGCGGTAGAAGGCCGTGGAGAAGGGGTAGAGGTAGGAGAAGAGCACGCCCTGCTCATAGAGCTCCGGCAGGGCCCTGGCGAAGCAGGCGGCCACGCCCCCTCTGCGCCGGTAGGGCGGCAGGGTCTGCACCGCGCCCACCCCGGCCATGGGGCAGACGCCGCCGTCGAAGCGGATGCTGAACGGGGAGACGGTCAGGGAGCTCATGAGCTCCCCCTCCTCGGTGAAAGCGCCCCAGTGGCAGACGGCCTTGTCGTCCGCCCGGGCGGGGCCCTTCTCCGGGGAAGTCTCGAAGGCCACGGAGAACAGGGCGTTCACGGCGGCGGCCTCCTCGGGGCGGGTCTTGCGGACGATCATGGCGCATCCTCCTTCCGATCTTCCCGGTAGGGGGCGAAGGCCCCGTCCAGGAGCTTGGCGCCCAGATAGGCGGCCGCCGAGAAATAGAGCCCGATCCAGATCAGGCCGGCCCAGAGGAAGAGATAGGGCTCGAAGAGCAGCAGCGCGACGGGGAAGACGTTCAGCGCCGTGACCGCGAGGGTCCGGGGCAGATGGGCGAGGCTCAGGATCAGGGCGTTCTTCAGGGTGCCGAGGGCGCTGTTCTCGAACTGGCTGAGCAGGGGGAAGGCGTAGCTCGCGGTGAAGAGGACCAGCAGGAGCAGCAGCCCGAAGAGGGCCAGCAGCAGCCGCAGCGCCCCGGGCGTCCCGGCGAAGAGCCAGATGTCCAGCACGGCCACGGCCCCCGCCAGAGCCAGCAGCAGCCACAGCGGCGTGGCCGTCCGGAAGCTCTGCCTGAAGGCGCGGAAGAACTGGCCCAGCACATGCCCCTCGGCGTCGCGGACCATCCGGAAGCACACCGTATACAGGGCCGTGCAGGCGGCGCCGGCCGTGACCAGGGGCAGGCAGCACAGCAGGAACGCCATGTTCAGCAGCACCAGATCTGCCAGTCTGCTCATGGCGCGCATGAACTTGCTGTCGGGCGAGAAGAGCCGCATCGCATCCCCCTCCTTTCCGGGATCTCCGGTATCATCAGTATATCGCCCCGGCGCCGCGTTTGCAAGGGCTCCGGCGAAGGACGCAAGGAAAGTCAAAAAGAGGCAGGGACAGGCATTCCCATTTCGCCATTTTGTGCTATGATACAAACTGAAAAGATACCGGGACCGGCACGGATCCCGGACACAGGGGAGGGGCGCGCATGCAGTACGGCCATTTCGACAACGCCGGAAGGGAATACGTCGTCGACCGGGTGGACCTGCCGGTCTCCTGGACCAACTACATCGGCGTGGGGGACATGGTCGGCGTGTTCGACCACACGGCGGCGGGCTATCTGATCTACAAGAGCTCGGAGCACCACCGGATCACCCGCTTCCGCGCCAACGGCGTGCCCATGGCCAGTCCCGGACACTACATCTACCTCCGGGACGACGGGGACGGGGACTACTGGTCCGTGTCCTGGCAGCCGGTGGGCAAGCCCAGGGAGCGCTACCGCTGCCGCCACGGCCTGAGCTACAGCGTCTACGAGAGCACATACAGCGACATCGCCGCCAGCCAGACCCTCTTCGTGGCCATGGACGACCCGGTGGAGATCTGGGACCTGCGCCTGCGCAACGACAGCGGCCGTCCCCGGCGCCTCTCGGTCTTCTCCTACCTGGAGTTCAGCTTCCACCAGGTGGCCATGGACAACCAGAACTTCCAGATGAGCCTCTACGCCGCCGGCAGCCGCTTCGAGGACGGCGTGATCGAGCACGAGCTCCACTATGAGCAGGACAGCTGCCAGTTCTTCACCGCCGACTTCGCCCCCGACGGCTTCGACTGTCTGCGGGACAGCTTCCTGGGCCTCTACCGCAGCGAGCGGGACCCGATCGCGGTGGAGAGCGGCGTCTGCCGGGGCAGCGCCGAAAAGGGCGGCAACCACTGCGGCTGTCTGAAGAAGAGCCTGGAGCTGGCCCCGGGGGAGGAGGCGCGGCTGATCTTCCTGCTGGGCGAGGGCGGCGTCGCGGCCGGCAAGGCCATGCGCGAAAAGTACAGCGCGGCCCGGGTGGACGAGGACTTCCGCCGCCTGGCCGCCTTCTGGGAGGAGAAGCTCTCCGCCCTGCAGGTGCAGACCCCCAACGCGGGCCTGGACACCGAGATCAACATCTGGGACCTCTATCAGAGCCAGATCAACGTGATGTTCTCCCGCTTCACCTCCTTCATCGAGGTGGGCGGACGGGTGGGCCTGGGCTACCGGGACACGGCCCAGGACGCCATGATGGTGCCCCATTCCGAGCCCGGCAAGTGC
>JAFZOC010000115.1 GCA_017550765.1 Oscillospiraceae bacterium | reverse complement strand
TCCTCCTCGGTCTCCATGGGCTTGAGGATCAGCTCGCTCATTTCGATAGCCTCCTGTCCGGCGGCTCTGCCTGTCCCCGGGCGCGGCCCGGATCAGAGGAGGGCCTTGATGTCGTTGTAGATCGCCAGCCCCTGCTTCTGGCCGTACTGCTTGATGATCCCCCGGTAGACGGTCTGGCGGATCTTCGAGTCGCCGTAGGCCTTGGAGGCGAGAGAGGAGACGAAGCCGATGATGTGGGTGTCATACTTCGCCTTGCTCAGCGTCTGCTGGATGCTGATGTTGAAGCTGTTCTTGCTCTTGCCGGGCTGGCCCTCGGCGGGCGCGGCGGGCTTCTTCGGCGCGCTCCTGGACGGACGCTTCGCCGGGGCGTCCTGCTCGGGCCGGGGCGCAGGGGCAGTTTCCGGCGTCGCGGTCTCCCCGGCGGGAGGCGCCGCCTGCTCGGTCTCGGGCGCGGGGCCGGGCTCGTCTGCGCCCGCGCCTTCGGGCTGGGTCTCCGCCTTCGCAGGAGCCTTCGCCGGGGCGGGGACCTCCGCCTTCGCAGCTGCCGGGTCCTCCGCCTTCACCGGGGCGGGAGCCGGGGCCTGGACCGTCGCCTTCACCGGGGCCGGAGCCGGGGCGGGAGCTGTCGCCTTCGCCGGAGCCGGGGCCTGGACCGTCGCCTTTACCGGAGCGGAAGCCGGGGCGGGAGCCGTCGCCTTCGCCGGGACTGGAGCGGGCAGGGCCTGCGCGGGAGCGGCGGCCTGGCTGGCGTCGGCGCTGCGGATGCTGCCGGCGATGCGGCTGACGAAGTCGATCGTGACGCCGGCCACGCGCTCGCGCCAGAAGGAGGTCAGGCAGCCAAAGCCCTTGTCGCGGCTGACGACGGTGTACAGGCTCCCGCTGCCGTCGACGGCGATCAGGCTGCCGAGGAAGGAGGAGAGCTGGATGTCCAGGGCCTGGTTCCCCGGGAGCACCGGGATGAACTGCAGGGTGGCGGAGGCGCTGCCGGCCATCAGCTTCTGGATGAAGTCGATGTTGATCCGGTTGGCGCGGGCGGAGTAGAACAGGTATACGACGTCCTCGGCGGACAGCTGGAAGAAGCCCTCCAGCCCGGCGTCCGCCACGTTCTCAAAGTCGACGAGATAATAGTGTTTCATGTTTCATGTTCTCATTTCTATCTAAATTTTTATTGTAGGTACTGGCCTTTTTTGCCTTTGCGGTCCTCAGTCCGGTCCTTCTTTTCTGCACCTCCAGTTCTCCGCCGGCGCCCAGCCCTCCAGGGGGAGCCGCTGCATGGCGCCGAAGATCTTGCTCTTCATGTCCGGGTACTGCGCGCCCAGGCCCCGCAGGAGCGCCTTGATCTCATAGCGCTTGCTGCCCTTGTCCTGGGGGCAGGGGTTCTCCACCACGGGCAGCTCCAGGGCCGCCGCCACGTTCGCGATCTTCTGCTCCCCGGCGTAGACCAGGGGCCGGATCTGGGTGACGCCGCTGCGGTCCAGGTAGGTCACGGGCCGGAAGCAGCTCAGCCGCCCCTCGAAGAGCAGGCTCATCATGAAGGTCTCCACCGCGTCGTCGAAGTGGTGGCCCAGGGCGAGCTTCGTGACGCCGTGGGCGGTGATGGCGTTGTTGAGCGCCCCCCGGCGCATCTTGGCGCAGAGGGAACAGGGGTTGGGCTCCTGCCGGACGTCGAAGACCACCTCTTTGATGTCGGTCTTCAGACAGGTATAGGGGATATCCAGCTCCGCGCACATCTCCTGCACGGGCGTGAAGTCCATGCCCTCGAAGCCCAGATCGACGGTGATGCCCTCCAGATAGAAGGGCCTGGGGTAGTAGCGCTGGAGATGGCGCAGGGCCACCAGCAGCAGGAGACTGTCCTTCCCGCCGGAGACGCCCACGGCCACCCGGTCGCCGGCCTGGATCATATCGTAGTCGTCCACCGCCCGGCGCACGATGCCGGTGAACTCGTTGAGCAGCTTGATCTTGTCCATGGGACCTCCAAAAAGTGAAAATGCGAATGAAGAAAACGGGAGATATCGGGAGATATCACGAGCATTTGCGAGCGATAAAGATCAGACTTGCTTTTTCGCGAAAAAAACGTTGACAGGGAAAAGCCCTTGTGCTATAAAAGGAGAGCGCGCTCGAGGTCATTGTACCCAGTGGCGCATGAAATGTCAAAACTTTTTGAACTTATAGTGGAGGAAGAACATGTCTACGACCATGCTCACCAAGGAGACGGTCACCCGCAAGTGGTACGTCCTTGACGCAGCCGGCAAGCCCATGGGCAAGACCGCTGCCATCGCCGCCGATCTGCTGCGCGGCAAGCTGAAGACCGATTATACCCCGCACGTCGACTGTGGCGACTACGTCATCATCATCAACGCCAAGGACGCCGTCCTCACCGGCAAGAAGCTGGAGCAGAAGTACTACCGCACCCACTCCGGCTACCCCGGCGGCCTGAAGGAGACCCAGTACAAGACCCTCATGCAGAGGAAGCCCGAGCTGGCCTTGCGTCTGGCTGTCCGCGGCATGCTGCAGAAGAACACCATCGCCCAGTGGCAGCTGGAGCGCCTGCGCATCTTCGCCGGCCCGGAGCACACCCACGCCGCCCAGAAGCCCGAAGTCTGGGACCGCTAAGAGGAGGTAACGATCTATGGCGACTTACAAGACCAAGAGACCTTATATGTACGGTACCGGCCGTCGGAAGTCCTCCGTGGCCCGCGTCCATCTGATCCCCAACGGCACCGGGACCATCACCGTCAACGGCCGTGACATCGACGACTACTTCGGGCTCGAGACCCTGAAGCTGATCGTCCGCCAGCCCCTGGTGGCCACCTCCACCCTGGGCAAGGTCGACATCGACGCCACCGTCAAGGGCGGCGGCGTGTCCGGCCAGGCCGGCGCCATCCGCCACGGCATCGCCCGCGCCCTCCTGCTGGTGGACGAGAGCTACCGCGCCATCCTGAAGAACGCCGGTCTCCTGACCCGCGATCCTCGTATGAAAGAGCGCAAGAAGTACGGCCTCAAGGCCGCCCGCCGCGCTCCCCAGTTCAGCAAGCGCTGAAGACCGCAAAAAAACAGCACTCACTTCGGTGGGTGCTGTTTTTTCGTCGTGCGGAGCCGAAAGATCCGGCGCGGGACGGAGGGAGACGGGCCGCCGGGCTGTCGCGCTGCCGGTCCGCCGGGCTGTTGGGCTGTCGCCCCGCCTCGCCGCCACGCC
>JAFZOC010000114.1 GCA_017550765.1 Oscillospiraceae bacterium | reverse complement strand
GCCTACCATCCGGATATCCGGGAGACGCCCGAGCCCGCCCCCTACCCCCGCTATACCGAGGAGACGGTGAGCCACGGCGGCCTGCTGTTCCTGGTGAGCTTCCTCTTCCTCATCCCCCTGGCGATCTGTCTCATCGTGGACCTGTTGCTGAACGGCGGCGTGAGCTGGAGCGGCTACGTGGCCTTCGGGCTGCTGACGGCCTATATCGTCGTCTGCCTGCCCCTGTGGTGCCGCAGCCCCGACCCGGTCATCTTTTTCCCCATCGACATGGCCGCGGCCCTGGGCCTCGCCCTCTACGTCTGTCTCAAGACCGGCGGGCGCTGGTTCCTGCCCTTCGCCTTCCCGGTGGGCGGCGCGCTGCTGCTGCTCGTGGAGGCCGAGATCGTGCTGCTGCGGCACGTGGTGCGGGACCAGCGGCACCGGGCCCTCTACATCCTGGGGGCCGGTCTGATGGTCCTGGGCGGGCTGTGCGTGCTGATCGAGTTTTTGCTCCATGTGAGCTTCGCCCTGCCCATGCTCTGGTGGTCCCTGATCCCGCTGGCGGCGCTGTTCCTGCTGGGCTCGATGCTGCTGATCGTGGGCCTGTGCCGGCCCCTGCGCCGCTCGCTCCACAAGCGCTTTTTCATCTAGAGCGCGGCTCCCGGCCCCGCCGCAGGCGGCCCCACGCCCCCGCCGCAGCCAGACGCCCCCGCCGCGAGGCGGAAAGACGCCGCGAGACGCCTCCCGCCGCGAGACGAAAAGACGCCCTGCCTTTTCAGGCAGGGCGTCTTTTCGTCTCTGTGCGCCGGTCCTCAGATCAGGATGCCGCGCTTCTTGGCCTCGAAGGTCAGTTCGTCCCGGAAGTTGGGATGGGCGATGGCGATGAGCTGGCGGGCGCGGCTGGAGAGGGGCTCGCCCCGGAGATGGGCCACGCCGTACTCGGTAACGATGTAGTCCACGTCGTTCTTGCTGGTGGTGACCACCGCGCCGGGGGTCAGGGTGGACTTGATCTTGCTGATCGTGTCGCCCTTCGTGGTGGACGAGAAGGCGATGAAGCTCTTGCCGCCCCGGGACTGGGTGGCGCCGCGGACGTAGTCCACCTGGCCGCCGGTGCCGGACATGTGTTTGGTGCCCACGCTCTCCGCGCAGACCTGGCCCCAGAGGTCCACCTCCAGGGCGGCGTTGATGGAGATCATGTTGTCGTTGCGGCAGATGACGGCGGGGTCGTTCACGTAGTCCACGGGCATCAGGGCGATGCCGGGGTCGTTGTCGATGTAGTCGTAGATCCGCTGGGAGCCGAAGGCGAAGGTGGTGACGCTCTGGCCCCGGTGGATCTGCTTGCGGGAGTTGTTCACCGCGCCGCACTGGATCAGTTCCACCATGGAGTCGGTGAACATCTCGGTGTGGATGCCCAGGTCCCGCTTCTGTTTCAGAGCCGCGCCCACGGCGTCGGGGATCGCGCCGATGCCCAGCTGGATGCAGGAGCCGTCCTCGATCCGCTCGGCGATGAGGCCGCCGATGGTCTCGCTGATGGCGTCGATCTTGGTGGGGGGCAGCACGGGCAGGGCGTGGCTCACTTCCACGAGCCCGTCCACCTGGCTGATGTGGATCTGGGCCCCGCAGACGGCCCGGGGCTGCCGGTCGTTGACCTCCAGGAAGATGTGCCGGGCCTTCTCGATCATGGCCGGGCTGTAGGAGCTGACGGTCCCCAGAGAGAACCAGCCGTGCTCGTCCATGGGCGAGACCGACACCAGGAAAGCGTCATAGTCGTAGCAGCGGCGGATGAGGCCGGGGATGTCCCGGTAGTAGTTGGGGATGATGTCGCCGAAGCCGCCGTTCACCGCCCGGCGGGAGCCGCCGCCGGAGAACCAGGCCTCGCTGGTGAGCTTGCCCAGCAGACTGTTATCCTGCAGGAACTCCAGCGGGTACACGTCCAGCAGGGACTGGACCCTGACCCCTTCGATCTCGCCCTTGCGGGCCCTGTCCGCGATGGCGCTGAGGATGGTGGGCGTCTGGGCCGCGCCTGCGTCCATGCCCAGGAGCCAGCCGCTCCCCACCCGTGCCGCCAAGTCTTCCGCTGTGGTGCGCTTTGCCTGATACAGCGTCCCGAAGTCTGTCATTTCTCTCTCCTTTTGGGCGGAGCGGTCTGCCGCGCGCGCCGCCGGCCCTCCGTCCCATATTCTTGATACGCGCCTTGCGGCGCGGGATGCGCGTGATGACGGTCTCCCTCGGCCGCGGGCGGTCCGGCCGGCTGCGGGGGGACCGACAGCCAAAAAGTCCCTTTTCAGGGACTTTTTGCCAATGCCGGGCCAGGGAAGGTCGCGCCGCCTTCGCGCGGGAGCCCTCGCTCCTCCGCCGGGGGCGGCGAGCCCTCACGCCGCGCCAGGCGCAGGCGCTCAGCGCCTGCGGCCGCGGCTGCGATGCTCGGCGTAGATCCGATTGTCCGCGATGCGGCTGTCCGACTCCTGCATGAACTTCTTGAGCCGATCCTCGAAAGAGGGGTCGGCGCTGGGGCCGTCGGCCCCCGTGCGCTCAGG